>CANLVU010000005.1 GCA_947494535.1 Cytophagaceae bacterium | reverse complement strand
TTGAAATTGAAAGGGTAGTGTAGGTTTAGTCACACCTGGTAAATCTTTTACCGGGATGAAAATAGGCTTCAGATTATTTTGACCGGAAACTACTTTAAATCCTCCTAAATACCTCAACTGCCCTTTAATTCCAGTTTGTTCAAAAGATAAATCACGCAAATCCAAAGCTGAGGTAACCGAAGGTTCAAACCGGTAACCAAGTGGCGAATCCGGAATAAAAGATTGTAACGAAAAAGGTTTCGTAACTATATTTCGAATAGAAGCATTCAATTGCTCTTGCATTTGGGCCAGAATCAATGCCTTCTTTTGATTAAACAATTGATCCACCACACCCGAAACATTTACCGGAAATCCCATCACTTTCACCGAAGGTTTTTGAATCCATTCATAGTCATAGGCAACTTCTTTCACCTGCAAAGAGCTTAAATTAGCTAAATTCAACTTCAGCTGAACCTTCATCGCTAAATCACCTGTAACTAGGCCCGCAGATATACCCGCTAACTCTGGTTTTGCAGACATTCGAACGGGTAATGATAAACTAATATGGTCCTTTTGAAGGGCTTGCAATTGAATAGGTGCTAATAATCGCACATCTAAAGGAAAATCAATGGCGGAGGAAGCAGCCGAATTTTGATAAAGTACAGAACCTGCTTTCAATTGACTGAGCGCTAATAAACTATCGAAAGAAAGAGAAAAATCAATCGTTGTTAAACCAGGTATTAAAGCAGGGAATCGATCCACATAAACTGACTTTTCAGCCATCTGCACGGGAAGAATCGTCTTAGCACAAGAGCTTAAGAATACCAGAAGAAAAAATAAATAAATCTTCATAAAAAAAGAGACCTCAATCTTAAACGAAAAGACTGAGGCCGTGTGTGTTTAAAAATAATGACTAGGTTAATAAACCCCCGTTTACTGAAATAACTTGCCCTGTAACGTAAGATGACATTTCAGAACCTAAGAATAAACAAACATCCGCTACTTCCGTCGCCTGCCCTCCCCTTTTCATTGGAATTGCTTTTGTCCACTCTTCAATCGCAGCCTCATTTAATTCTTCGGTCATTTCTGTTTCAATAAATCCAGGAGCAATCGCATTGCAACGAATATTACGAGAGCCTAATTCAAGGGCCACAGACTTCGTAAATCCAATGATTCCCGCTTTTGAAGCGGCGTAATTTGATTGACCCGCATTACCTTTAATCCCAACAATCGAAGTCATATTGATAATAGAACCAGATCTAGCTTTCATCATCGGCTTAGTAACCGCTTTTGTTAAATTAAAAATTGACTTTAGGTTAACGCGAATTACCTCATCCCACTGCTCCTCAGACATACGCATTAATAATCCATCTCGAGTTATCCCTGCATTGTTAATTAAAATATCAATAGTGCCAAAATCAACCAACACATCCTCCACTAATTTCTCTGATTCGGTGTAAGAAGAGGCATCTGAACGATAACCCTTAGCCGTAATTCCAAAAGCTATTAATTCTTGTTCTAAAGCTTGACCTTTCTCAACAGATGATAGATAAGTAAAAGCAACGTTCGCGCCAGCTTTAGCAAAGGTTGTCGCAATAGCACGACCAATACCTCGCGAGGCACCTGTCACTAAAACGACCTTATTTTGTACTAATGACATATTATTTTTTCTGTTTGGTTAATTCTTTCCTTGTTTTTCTGGCCAAAGTCAAGGCATCCGCACCCTCTTCAAAATCCGCCACGATATATTCACCCTCTGCTAAAGATCCTTTTAAAATCTCTTCAGCTAATGCATCCTCTAAGTATTTCTGAATCGCACGATTCAAAGGTCTAGCGCCATATTGTGGATCATAACCTTTATCCACCATAAAGTCTTTTGCTTTCTCTGTTAATTCCACTTCGAAACCTAGATTAGCTAAACGTGCTTTCAGCTTAGTTAACATCAAATCAATGATCTGATGAATCGCAGGACGCTCTAAGGAATTAAATACAATAATATCATCTAAACGGTTAATAAATTCTGGCGCAAAAGCCTTTTTCAATGCATTTTGAATGGTCGTCTTCGCATATTCATCCAAGTTGTCCACTTTCGATTTTGTCGAGAAGCCTATACCTGATCCAAAATCCTTCAAATCACGTGCACCAATATTCGAAGTCATAATGATAATCGTATTTCGGAAATCAACGCGACGACCTAAGCCATCTGTCAAAATACCATCATCTAACACTTGCAATAATAGGTTAAAAACATCTGGATGAGCCTTTTCTATTTCATCTAATAAAATGACAGCATAAGGCTTACGACGAATTTTCTCCGTCAACTGACCACCTTCTTCATAACCTACGTAACCTGGAGGCGCTCCGACTAAGCGAGATACACTGAATTTCTCCATGTATTCACTCATATCAATACGTACTAAAGCATCTTCTTTATCGAATAAATAAGTAGCTAATACTTTGGCCATTTCTGTCTTTCCTACCCCTGTAGGGCCTAAAAAGATAAAAGAACCAATAGGTTTCTTCGGATCTTTTAAGCCTACACGCGTACGCTGAATGGCTTTAACTAATTTTTTAATCGCATCTGGCTGACCAATCACTTGCTTCGAAAGTTGCTCATCCATCTGTAATAATTTCTCACCCTCTTTCGCCGCCACACGATTAACTGGAATACCAGTCATCTGAGCGATTACCTCCGCCACATGTTCTTCCGTAACCGTAAATTTCTGCTTCTTCGAATCTTCTTCCCATGCAGCCTTTGAAAGCTCTAATTGATCGATTAGTTTCTTCTCTCTATCACGCAATTGAGCAGCTTCTTCGTATTTCTGAGACTTCACCACTTGGTTCTTCTCTTTCTTTACGATTTCGATTTGCCCCTCTAATGCTACGATATCTTCAGGAACATTAATATTAGAAATATGCACACGTGCACCCACTTCATCCAATACGTCAATTGCCTTATCAGGTAAAAAACGATCAGAAATATAACGATCTGATAATTTAACGGCAGAAATGATAGACTCTTCCGTATAAATAACGTGGTGATGATCCTCGTATTTGTCTTTAATATTGTGCAAAATTTCGATGGTCTCATCGACAGTAGTGGCATCTACCATCACTGTTTGGAAACGACGAGCTAATGCACCATCTTTTTCAATATATTGACGGTACTCATCCAAAGTCGTAGCTCCAATCACTTGGATATCTCCACGTGCTAAAGCTGGTTTAAACATGTTAGATGCATCCAATGAACCAGATGCTCCCCCTGCGCCTACAATGGTATGTAATTCATCTATGAACAAGATCACGTCCGTAGACTTCTCCAGTTCATTCATGACAGCTTTCATACGTTCTTCGAATTGACCACGGTATTTCGTGCCAGCCACTAAAGAAGCGATATCAAGCGTAACTACACGCTTGCCAAAAAGGACACGAGATACTTTCTTCTGCACAATACGCAAGGCTAAGCCTTCCGCAATAGCCGTTTTACCCACACCGGGCTCTCCAATTAAAATAGGATTATTTTTCTTGCGACGAGACAAAATCTGGGCCACACGTTCAATCTCTTTCTCACGACCTACAATAGGGTCTAATTTCCCATTCTCCGCAATCTTAGTTAAATCACGACCGAAATTATCTAATACTGGTGTCTTACTTTTCTCTCCTGGTTTTGAACCTGTTGTACTTCCAGCACCTGCTCCACCAGTCGATCCAGAACCAGCGCTGTATAAGCGTGAATCATCGTCGTTGTCATCTGTATCTGAACTAGCCTTCGGATTTGCTCCTTGGCCATTACCTGATTGAAATTCCACCATTTCTTTAATTAAATCGTAGTAAACTTGGTATTTTTCTAAAATTTGAGTGGCCACATTATCCTCATCACGCAAAACTGCCATCAATAAATGATCAGTTTCTACCACATTTGTTTTGAAATACTTAGCCTCTAAATAAGTCAAACGCAATACTTTCTCTGCTTGCTTAGTTAAGGGAATATTTAACATATTTTCGCGATCAAAAGTAGAACGCGTGGTAGAAGCGGTCGAATGCTCAATACTTTGGCGTAATGAATCCAAAGAAACACCTGAACGCAATAATAAATCAATCCCTGGGCCCTGTCCATCCCGAATCATCCCTAACATCAAATGTTCGGTACCGATATAATCGTGACCTAAACGCAATGCCTCTTCTCGTGCTAACGAGATGACTTCCTTCACTTTATTCGAAAATTTAGCCTCCATATCGTTCTATTTATTTCGTACAATTTAATTGCATCAACCACGTATGCCCCTAAATTGTTCCCTTTTTATATTAAAAAAGTCAAAGACTCTTTCCCGTGATTCATCAATAAATCCAAAATCGACAAATTAGGAACAAATTCCGTTCCAAAACATTGGCGATAAGATCTATTTTGATAGATTGAACGCGTTGTCCAGTCTTTCTTCGCACTTATTTGATCGTACTCACTTGTTTCGTTATTAACTCCGAACTCTTGTGTCTTCTCATAAATGAGAGGTACATCTAAAATACGGTAAACAAAACTCAATAGATCAATATTTAAATCTACTAAAAAAAACCTTTTTTTCGCAAAAATTTGATCTAAATATGGCTCAAAATATTCATAATACGGTGCATTCCCATAAGCAGCCTGAAAAGCACCTTGATGCTGCTTGACCCAATTTTGGGAATAATCAATCTTGGTGTCCTTCGTTTTTGTTTTCTGACCAGAAGTATGAATAACAGGAACGGTTAATCGCTCTACTCCATTTGCACCTAAAATGAGACATCGATTTCGATAAGTTTGCTTCGGAAAATTTTCCTCTACCTCGAAAAGTAAGGACGTATGCTGAAGCAAAAGCGACATGTATTCTAAACTAGGCAAATAATGCGTCTCAATGTGCATTCCCAAAAATTAATCGGATATTTGTATGATTAAAGAACAAAGATAATAAGAATGAAAGTGTCTCCCCTATTTCTGTACAAACTAATTGGAAGATTACCCTTACCTGTACTTTACGGTTTCGCTTCATTTTGTGCCTTTTTATTCTATTATATCATTCCTTACAGAAAAAAAGTTATCCATACTAATTTAAAAAATTCATTTCCTAAAGCCACCGATAAAGAGTTAAACAAATTACTCTATCGTTTTTATGGTTATTTAACTGATCAGATAGTGGAATTTTTGAAAGGTGCTACGATTACGAAAGATGAAATTTTGGATCGGTACGAAATTAAAAATGAAGAAGTAGTAAGCCATTTTATCAAGAAAGGAATTCCTGTCATATTAGTTGCTGGACATCAAGGTAATTGGGAATGGGCCATTCACAGATTAGCCTTAAGCAAAAATGTTTATGATATAATTTATCAAAAGCTCAATAACGCATTATTCGACGAATTCACTAGGCAAGTACGAGCTCGATTTGGAAATATCTATCTAATAGAAAAAAGAGAATCTGTCTTGTTAACTCGCGAACGAAAAGAAATTCCACGTGCTGTTTGTTTAGCGGCTGACCAAGCGCCTCAAAAACCAGAAAGTGCCTATTGGACCACATTTCTACATCAAGACACTGCCTTCTTTACTGGAATGGAACGTTTCGCTCGAGAATATAACTATCCAGTTATTTTTGCTGAGGCTGTTCGTACTAAAAGAGGAAAATACACATTAACCTATGAATTAATTGCCAATGTACCTTTTGAAGATTTAGCTCAAGGGGAAATAATTGAACGATTTGCGCGTAGATTAGAGAAATCAATTAATGACTATCCGGAACAGTATTTATGGTCACATAAACGCTGGAAGCATACAAAGCCTGAAAAATTAAACATTAAATGGTCTTAATTAAATTCAGCGCAATCTCCAGCACCTTCGCGTAGGATATCAAATGAATCCTCTACAATTTCCACCACACTAGAGGGTACATAACCTGAAAAACCTCCATCAAGAATTAAATCAACTGCATGTCCCCAACGATCCATAATTAAGCTGGGGTCGGTATATTCTTCCACTTCTAAATCGTCATGAGGCAGAGAAGTCGTCAATAAAGGGTAACCCAATAATTCAACAATGGACAGAATAGGGTCATAATCAGGAATACGTATTCCTACTGTCTTCTTTCCTTGAATTAAAATGGAAGGCACTTTAGAACTTGCTGGCAATACAAAGGTAAAAGCGCCAGGAAGGTGTCTTTTTAAAGTTTTAAAGGCGAAATCTGAGACTTTGGCATAATTCGAAATCGAACTTAGATCCGAACAAATAAAGGAGAATCGATTCTTTGAAGCCTGAATGCCCTTAATTTCACAAATTCGATTCACGGCTTTCGTTGAATTTATGTGACACCCTAAAGCATACATCGTGTCCGTCTTGTAAATGATCACTGAATCTTTATCCAAAGCCTTAACAATCAACTCCAAAGTCGCTTGACTGTTATTCTTATCATAAAGTCGGATAAGTTCTGCCATATTATTCGAAGAAATAATCTGTTTCTGATTCCTCTTGTTCCTCTTTCACTTGATCAATACTTGCATTAATTTCGAATCCCACAAGTAAAATCAAGGCAATAAAGTACAACCAAACCATCAAGGCAATCAATGAACCAATCGAACCATATACCTTATTATAACTCGCAAAATTGACTAAATAATAGGAGAATAAATTTGTTACTAAAATGGTTAAAACAGAGGCTGTAATAGACCCCGCATTAAAGAATTTCCACCGTTTAGTGATCGCTGGAGCATAATAATAGATAATGGATATAGTCAAAAAGAAAATCGCGAAAATGAGGAAATAGGTCAGAATATTCAACATATAGAAATTGAAATCATAATCAATTAGCCCCTTGCCTTTCAAATAACCAATCACTAATTTCCCTACAATAAAGACAGAGAATGCCGTAATCAAGACGAAGGTCAACAAGAAATTCAATGAAACTGCAATCACGCGCTCCTTCAAAATCCCTCGATTCTCTTTTGTTTTATAGGTGAGATTAAACGAACGAATAAGAGCTTGAATCCCACTAGTGGAAGCATAAAGGGCAAACAAAAATCCAAAAGACAAAACTCCACCGGATTTTTTTCGAATCAAATCTAAGAGTAACTCGGTGAAATCTTTCTGTAGGTTTTTGGGAATCGATGACTTTAAAAAGTTCACCATTTTGATGTCAAAATTATCTACCGGAATATAGGCTAATAAAGAGAATAGGAAGATAATGGTAGGAAAAACAGCCAAAGTAAAATTATAGGCAACAGCAGCCGCACGAACATCTATATCAAAATGAAAAATCTTTTGATATAGAATCGTCAGAATACGTGCTAAAACATAATGTTCTTCACAATCCTTCCAAAACAGCCTAATCTCCCGCAAAACCCTATTTATCATCATTTCTATGTTTCAAAATAGCTGAAATCAACCATTCAGGTGCCTTAACTATCTTTTTTGAGACTAAATCCATAAAGACTAAAGTCGTCTTTCCTTCGTGTAATAAGACATTACTTTGATTATATATTTGATAATCGAATTCGATACGAGCAGAAGGCATCTTCAGTAACGAACATTTAATCTGCAATAAATCATCATATAGAGCAGGTGAATGGTACTTCGAATAATTTTCATATACTGGCAAACCGATTCCTGCATCCTCTAAAACTTTGTAGCTTACTCCAATACTACGCAAGGTTTCTACACGGGCAATCTCATAGAAGCGAGCATAATTACCATAATAGACATAACCCATTTGGTCAGTATCTGCATAACAAACGCGGTAAGAAACCTGGTGAGAGAGCATATTAATGAATTTTGCGTTGATCTAGAGCTTTCTGATAATCAGCCGCATTTTTCATATGCTCTTCATAAGTAACTGCAAAAGTGTGATTTTCTGAAAAATCAGCCTTTGCGCAGAAATAAATATAGCTGTGGTGCTCAAGATTCAGGACTTTATCTATCACATCGCTAGGAACGATTGAAATGGGCCCTGGAGGTAAACCTACGTTTTTATAGGTATTATAAGGAGAATTTAGTGCTGTATATTTACTAGTCACCCGTTTTATGGAAAAATCTTTCCAAGCAAAAACCACGGTTGGATCCGCTTGAAGTGGCATATTAGCCTGTAAGCGGTTCCAATAAACACCTGCAACTCGCGCTTGCTCTTTAGCATTTTTAGATTCGCCATACACAATGCTGGCAAGAATCGAAACCTGAACGGGAGTCAATCCCAATTTCTGCGCATCAGCCATTCTTTTTGAAGTCCAAAACTTCACATAAGCTTTATTCATCTTATCCAAAAACTCCGGAAAAGACGTTGTCCAATTCACCTCATACGTATTAGGAACAAAGATAGCCGGACTTGTTTCACCAGTAAAACCCCATTTTTGCATTAACTCTGACGAATCCAATACAGCATAAATCGCAGCTGAATCATAATCCGTCTGATGGGCGATGCGTCCAGCAATATCTTCTTTTAATCTGAAGTTGTTAATAACCACTTTATAGGCATCCTGTCGGCCATTTCTTAGTTTGCGCAATAATTCCCAGTTACCCATTTCACTATGTATTACATAGCGCCCAGGACGCACTTTTTCTGGATAGTTTAACACCTTCGCAAGAAATCGAAAACTCAGTTGATCACGGACTAAATCATGCTTTTTTAACGTATCCAAAACAGATTCATACGTTGAATTTATAGGGATAAATAACTCAAACGATTGATTGGCCTCTACTCTAAAATTAGGCGTTTTGAATACCTGCCAAACGTAGTAAGAAAACATGGCTGATACCAAGCTGAACATTAAAATAAAAATCTTGAGACGTTTATTCGAAACCATATTAATCCAATTTAAAATCTAAGTTAAAACGAGAGGCTAAGGATTTTAAATCCTCTACCACAGGAACCAATAATGGAATTCCCTCCACACGTCGAATCGCTTCTAATTCGCGTTCCGGATCACCTGGAATGAGGACTTGCTTGCCTTCTACGGCTTTGGCAGATCTAAAGCGACGAATCCATTTGTCCATATCTTTTGTAAAATCTTCCGCTGGTCTAAACGCATCTACGCGCATTGCCCCTAAAAAATGACCCGTTCCATTTCCCACCGTCTCTCCTGCCTGCATAAATCCAGCAGTCGCAAATGGAGGCACCCAAGGTCCAAAATTAGCGCCAGACAATACACCAGATAAGATATCTACAATCGCACCCAAACCATACCCTTTGTGAGATCCATGTTCTCTATCTCCACCTAATGGTAACAAGGCTCCTCCATTTTTAATCGCAAAAGCATCATTGCAAGGATCACCATTTGCATCCTGTACCCAGCCATCTGGTGTATCTAAACCTTTTCGTTGAAGAATCTCTAATTTACCATAAGCCACTGCAGTAGAAGCAAAATCAGCCACAAAAGCAGGTTCTTCATTCGCTGGAATAGCTACTGCAATCGGATTTGTTCCTAGTAATTTTTCCTTTGAAAAAGTAGGAGTTACTAGAGGAGCGGCATGTGTCATTGCCCAACCGATCATTTGGGAGGGCAGAGCTTTCATCGCATGGTAGCCAGCAATACCAAAGTGATTCGAGTTTTGGACTGCCACCCAACCAGTACCAGCCAAAGCCGCTTTTTCAATTGCAATTTCCATGGCCCTGGGAGCCACTATAAGTCCTAAACCACGATCTCCATCTAAGGTAGCCGTAGAAGGTGTTTCATGTAAAACTTTTACCTGTGGTTTTGTGTTCAATCTTCCGTTATCGAAGAGTCGAACGTAACCTGCTAAACGAGCGACGCCATGAGAATCAATTCCTCTAGCGTCAGCAGATACTAAAACATCGGAAGCTAGTTGTGCCTCTTCTTCATTACAACCAATGGCTATAAAAACAGAAGCTACATATTTTTTTAATAAGTGATAATCTGCCTGCATAATATAAACTAAACCACAAAGATAATTAGAACTATTGGTAATAATATTGCCAAAATGAACCTAAATTTGAACCATTAATTCATCAACCCTATGAACATTTTAACATCAGCCTGGTTTTGGCTATTTCTCATTTTATTCCTTGTTATTATTCGTGATGTATTTTTTCAAAAAAGTCACACCATTACACATAATTTTCCCATTGTAGGACATTTCAGGTATTGGCTTGAGCGTATAGGTCCTGAAATAAGACAATATATCGTCGCAAATAATCGAGAAGAATTACCATTTAACCGCCAGGAGCGCTCTTGGATCTACGCATCCTCGAAGAACGAAAATAACTTACAAGGCTTTGGCACTGATCAAGATTTCAGCTCACCAGGCTATATATTCATAAAAAATGCCATGATGGGATTTAATCCATCAAAAGAACATTTATACCACAAGAACCCGGGTGTTTTACCAGCAGCGAAAGTCATAGGCGCATATCATAATAGAGCAAAACCATATCGACCTTATTCCATTGTAAATATATCAGGTATGTCGTATGGTTCTTTATCTGCCAAGGCAGTAGAATCTTTAAATAAAGGGGCATTAATTGCCGGTTGCTATCATAATACGGGAGAAGGTTCATTATCCCCCTACCATCAAAACGGTGCGGATGTAATGTTGAACATAGGTACTGCCTATTTCGGAGTTAGAGAGCTAAATGGGCGCTTTTCGATGGAGAAACTAAAACAAAAAGTGATTGAAAATCCCTGTATTAAGGCAATCGAATTAAAACTTTCCCAAGGGGCGAAACCTGGAAAAGGGGGAATGCTACCTAAATCCAAAATCAATAAAGAAATTGCAGAAATTCGTAACATTCCAATGGATAAAGATGCGATGTCACCTGCTTTTCATTCCGAATTCTCCTCTGTTCCTGAAATGGTCGATTTCATTGAAGCGATGGCCACAGAGACGGGTTTGCCAGTGGGTGTAAAATCTGCAATAGGCAAACTAGAGCAATGGGAAGAATTAGCTGCCTACATGGAAAAACACGGTAAAGGCCCTGATTTCATCACCATTGATGGTGGTGAAGGAGGAACGGGGGCGGCACCACATGCTTTCGCGGACCACGTTTCAATGCCATTCACTTTTGCCTTTGCTAAAGTTTATCAGATTTTCCAACGGCATAATTTAACGGACAAAATCTTCTTTATCGCTTCAGGTAAGTTAGGATTCCCTGAGAAATCCTTGATGGCTTTTGCCATGGGAGCAGATAGTATTCACATCGCACGTGAGGCAATGATGTCCATTGGATGTATTCAGGCTCAAAAATGCCATACAAACCACTGTCCTACCGGTATTGCAACTTCGAATAAGTGGCTACAAGCAGGTATCGACGTGACATTAAAAAGCGAACGCTACTACCGCTACCATTACACGCTCGTTAAAGAGATCGCAGAAATTACACATGCTTGTGGATATGAACATCCTTCTCAAATGACAATGGATGATATCGAATGGTCAATGGGAGACAATAACCGGACGATGGCTCTTTCGAAAGCTTTAGGATATACTAAAACGGAAATAATTTATCCTGGATTAGAAGAATTAGTCAAATGTCCGCATTTAGGTGGTCTAAATGCAAGAAAACGGCTATCTTTGTAAAATGTTATCAATATCCAATTTAAACTTCTATTTCGGAAGTCGCGCCTTATACGAAGGAGCAAGTTTACACATCAAGCCTAAGACTAAAATCGGTTTAATCGGTGCGAATGGAACCGGTAAATCTACTTTATTGCGCCTAATTTCAGGAGAATATACGCCAGATGGAGGAACAATCTCCAAGTCTGGCGACTGCACAATCGGCTTCTTGAATCAAGATCTATTGTCTTACCAAACGGATGATAGCATTTTAAACGTGGCCATGCAGGCGTTTGAGAAACAATTAGAATTACAAAAAGATATTGATGCAGTGCTTCATAAAATGGAAACCAATTATGAAGACAAAGACATAGATGTATTAGCTAAACTTCAAGAAGATTTTGAACGTTTAGACGGTTATACGATTCAATCGCGTACCGAAGAGATTTTGGAAGGTTTAGGATTTAGTACGGATGATTTGAACCGTCCTTTAAAATTATTTTCAGGGGGTTGGAGAATGCGTGTGATGCTGGCTAAATTATTATTACAAAAACCAGCTTTACTCCTACTCGATGAGCCCACTAACCACTTGGACTTGCCATCCATTGAATGGGTAGAGAAATACATTCATGATTACGAAGGTTCTATTGTAGTGGTTTCTCATGACCGCTATTTCCTAGATCGCACCATTGAAAATATTGCCGAAGTTTCAGGAGCAAAAATCACACTTTATCCGGGTAATTATTCTTTCTATATGGAAGAGAAAGCCCTTCGAAATGAGATTCAAAAAGGGGCATTTGAGAATCAGCAATCACAAATTCGCCAAACAGAGCGTTTTATCGAACGTTTTAAAGCAAAAGCTTCTAAAGCCAGACAAGTTCAATCACGCGTAAAAGCCTTAGATAAAATCGATATCATTGATGATGTCATTGATGAGAAAGCGAAAGTTAATTTCAAATTCAACTTTGGAACAGAACCTGGTCGATTTATCTTGTTTTTAGAACATATTTCCAAAGCTTTTGGAGAAAAGGTAATCTTAAAAAACACATCAGCTACGATTAACCGCGGTGATAAAATTGCTTTGATCGGTGCAAACGGGAAGGGTAAATCCACGTTATTGCGTATCATTTCAGGTACAGAACAAATCCAAGGCGAAAGACGAACTGGTCACAATGTAATTGAATCCTTCTTTGCGCAGCATCAATTAGAGAGTTTAACCGTAGAAAATACCTTAATAGAGGAATTAAAAGGTACCGGAACAACGAAGACCGAAATGGAATTACGTTCCGTGTTGGGTTGTTTCTTATTCTCCGGAGAAGAAGTTTTCAAAAAAATCAAGGTCCTTTCTGGTGGAGAGAAATCACGCGTGGCTTTAGCTAAAGTATTAATCTCCGAAGCGAATTTCCTTCTACTCGATGAACCTACCAATCACTTGGATATGCAATCGGTAAATATTCTGATTCAGGCGTTGCAACAATACGAAGGAACCTATGTTGTTGTATCCCACGACCGCTATTTCGTCAGTAGTATTGCCAATAAAATATGGTACATTGAGGATCATGAAATCAAGGAATACCCGGGTTCTTTCGATGAATATGAGACCTGGATGGCTACCAGAGCAACTTCAAAACCAGTTTCTGTGAAAGCGGCTTTGAAAGCCAAACCCGAGTTAGCTCCAGTAGAAGCAAAAACACCTAATCAAACCAAGCAAATTGAAAAGCTGGAAGCAGAGATTATGGAAATCGAAAATGGTATTGCTGCCATAGAGGCGCAAATGGTGGATTTAGCCAACAAAGCGGATTATACAGGTTTAAAGCAATTGGAAATATCTTTAGCAGTTGAAAAGAAAAATTTAGAAACAACCACTGCTGCTTGGGAAGCATTAATTTAATCCTTATGAAGACCTATATCTCGCTTCTGCTATTTCTAGGTCTACCTTTTACTATTTTTTCCCAAATAGAATCGCGAATACACCATTCGAATATTCAAACAGCTTATCTGCAAACAGCGGACAAGTACATTCATCCTAATGTTGTCCTAAACCTAGGGTCAGAAAATTCATCTTCCCTAAAATTTGATGATTTGGGGCTTAATTATCCTTCATACTATTTCAGAATAATTCATTGTCAGGCTAACTGGAAGCCTTCGCCTTTATCAGAGATCGAATATTTAGAAGATTTTAATGATATTCCGCTGAGAAACCCGGAATCATCACTAGGAACTAAGGTCCCTTACTTGCATTATACCGTGCCCATTCCTAGTCTAAAAGTAAGTGGGAATTACGTTGCAATGGTCTACAATAAACGAAATAAGAAAGATACGGTTCTTTGTATACGATTCTCAGTGGCAGAACAACTAGTTAAAGCGCTAACGTCTTTTTCTTATGCCAAAACCAATGCCTTACGCTCTAGCCACCAAACCATCGATTTCAAATTAAATATACCCCCTAGTTTAAACTATGCGGGCGATGAACAATTAAGTATACAGATTCGCCAAAACCACCAATCTGACAATCTTTTACATCATCTTCCCACAGGACAATTTAATCTTCAAGAAAATAGTCTCTCCTTTCCATTCTTTGGACAAGAAAATGCATTTCCTGGTTCTAATGAGTTTAGGCTAATAGATTTGCGTAGCTCGCAACAGAAACTTTCATTTGTCGACCAAATTATTACCGGAGAGAAAATTAACTTAATTAATACCCAAGTAGAACAGCCGCAAGGAATGTATGCTTATGTTCAACGAAATGATCTGAATGGTTCCTACATAATAGAATCTTACGAAAATCGAGAAAATCCGCTGCAGGCAGATTATGTTCAATGTACTTTTCGCTTGAAACCAAAAGATAATTTGGAGGAAATCTATATGGCAGGAGGATTTAACAACTATTCTCTTTCTTCAAAAATGCAGCATAATCCTTCGAATGGATTACTTGAAAACACACAAATTTTAAAGCAAGGGGTTTATAACTATCACTTTAAAAGCAAAAATCCCCCTAATTCAACATTAGAGGGAAATTACGCTCAAACCGAAAACCTCTATGAGCTTCTCATTTATTATCAAAAACCAGGCACTAGTTATGATGCGCTGGTGGGGTATACGACGGTGGTCAGTGGGCAGTAGAGAGTGGGTAGTCGCTAGTCGATAGTCACTAGTCTCTAGTCGATAGAACTTAGACGTTAAAGCGGAAGTGCATAATGTCTCCATCCTGCACCAAATACTCCTTACCTTCAACACTTAATTTACCAGCATCTTTACAGCCTGCTTCAGTTTTATAAGCAACATAATCTGCTAATTTAATTACCTCTGCACGAATAAATCCACGCTCAAAGTCCGTGTGTATCACACCGGCAGCAGCAGGCGCTTTCCATCCTTTTTGAATGGTCCAAGCACGTACTTCTTGAACTCCTGCCGTGAAATAGGTAATTAGATTTAACAAGTGATAAGAACTGCGAATTAATTTATCTAAACCTGATTCTTTCAAACCATATTCCTCTAAGAACATAGCACGATCATCTAAATCTTCCATCTCGGCAATTTGAGCCTCTAAAGCAGCACAGACAACGACCACTTCCGCATTTTCAGAAGCAACATTTGCTTTCAGTTGATCTACATATTGGTTTCCCCCGGCAGCGATAGACGCTTCATCCACATTCGCCACATAAATCACCGGCTTATCAGTTAACAGATATAAATCACCTATAGCTGTTTGACGAAGTTCATCATCCATCACTACTGTACGGGCTGATTTACCTTCTTCTAATGTTTTTTTAAACTGTTGTAGAGCTGCCAATTCAGCTTTTGCCTTTGCATCTCCTGCTTTAGCCGCTCTTTCTGTTTTGGAAATTTTCTTATCTACAGAATCCAAATCCTTGATCTGTAATTCTAAATCAATAATTTCTTTATCACTTACAGGATTCACACGACCTTCCACGTGAACAATATTTTCATCTTCAAAACAGCGAACTACGTTAATAATGGCATCCACCTCACGGATATTAGCTAAGAATTTGTTACCCAAACCAGCTCCAGTCGAAGCACCCTTTACTAACCCAGCTATATCAGTAAATTCAATAACAGTAGGTAAAATGCGGTTAGGCTTCACTAATTCAGCTAGTATATTTAAGCGATCATCCGGCACTGTAACTATCCCCACATTGGGCTCAATCGTACAAAAAGGATAATTTGCTGCTTCTGCCTTATTAGAAGAAATAGCACTAAATAAAGTTGATTTACCTACATTAGGCAATCCGACAATTCCACAAGTTAATCCCATAGTAATTTTTAAAATGAAAGCACAAAAGTACGGCTAAAAATCAAAAAGCCCCTGATTTCTCAGAGGCTTTTTCGAATATTTTATAGAATATTACTCCCATTTCAATTCACTGTTCCCAAACTCATCTTCATCTCGATTAAAGGATGAAAAATCAACATCGGGCATTAGCTCATTCTTCACATGACTAACCGCTTCATTTAACCCTTCTATAAATTTATCAAAATCTTCTTTGTATAAGAACATCTTGTGTTTCTCATAAACGAATCCATCTTCCTTTTGGTGACGACGACTTTCTGTTATTGTTATATAATAATCTTGAGAACGGGTCGACTTAACATCAAAAAAATAAGTTCTCTTTCCGGCCCTAATACGTTTAGAAAATAATTCTTCTCTATCTCTTTCTTCCACTGGTAGTTAAATTATGGTTTCACAATGTGTAAATCTACTATTTATTCTCATTCACTCAAAAAAAAATACTAGAATTAAGTTATGTGCCAAAATACCTAATTTTTAAATCTCAATTTAAACCTACATCTTTACTATCATCATCTAACCTCTTTAATGATAAAAATACCATCAATAGTACTATTGATATGCTCATTTTTATCCCTAAATGCTTTTTCACAAGATTTAGGATACGAAAAAGTAGGAATTGCCTCTTTCTATGCTAACTCATTTTATGGTAAAAAAACAGCCAGTGGAGAGCGCTTAAATAAAACAGACTTAACTGCCGCACACAAAAAATTCCCATTCAATACCTTAGTTGAAGTCACCAATCTTTCCAACCGTAAAAGCGTAATCGTTCGAATAAACGATCGTGGGCCCTATCGAAAAGGCCGTGTCATTGACCTTTCAGAAACAGCCGCAAAAAAACTAAATCTAAAGAAAATAGGTCTTGTTAGGGTTAAGATTAAAATCGTAGGTTTTGAAAATGAATTAATGCTCATCCCTTACCAAAAACTTTCTTTAGAGAGTAATCCTAAATTTAGCCGTAACTACTATCAAAAATCACGGCTTAAATACAAGACACACTATAAGATGAAGAAGAATATAAAGCACAAAAAGTACATTAATAAAAAATATAGTAAACGATAGTTTTACTTACGTTTGCTTTCTAAATACTGAATAAAATCTTTTAAATTTTCCACAGGAATACGCTTCCCCACAATCTTCTTTTGTTGATCTAACACATAAACAACTGGAGTTGAATAGACATCAAATGTATTTCTAAAGTCAGTGTAGAATTCTTCTTTCCCTGTCCTAGGATTCAAGTGAATATCAATCCCGTTAATCCAAGAACTTGTGTTAAATTCTGATATAAATTTCTTCCAAGCTGCCTTATCCCGTACAATTGAACTTCCTACCACTCCAATGTTCTTGGATTTAAAGAAATCATTTAAAGCAACTAGTTTAGGGGTTTCTTGCTTACAATGACTACATTCAGGGTCATAGATAAACACTACCGTGTAATTAAAAGGTAAGGCTGCGATATTAATTTCTTTGCCTGCTACATCTGTCAAATGCATTTTAGGAAAAGACTTTCCTAAAAGTAAAGGTTTAATAATGGCAATTCTTTCTTTCATTCGCCGTACTGTACTAGTATCCCATAAGGCGGGCTCGCCTATATAATATTTCTCTGCTACATGAACAAAAGCTCCATCAGTTCCTAAAATAGGGTTATTTTCATAGGTGCTGGCTATTTTATATATAATATAACGACGTACTTCGGTGTCTTTAGCTTTGGCTAAAATCCAATCTGAATCAATGGCAATAGAATCAGGATCTTGCACAACTAAATCCTTAAAGTAACGTTCTAATTTTCTTTGTAAAAAAGGAGTTCGAACCATACGCTCATCACTCAGATCCATCCCGTCAAAGTAATGTTTTTTGTAATATTGGTATTGATACATTTGCATCCTTGTCGTATCAGCTTTTGACTTTAATGCGCCTTTATAGGTTGGAATCTCTGGATCAAAGGAAGATTCAATCAGTTTTGATACAAAAAGCCCAGTATTTTTCGACTTCCATTGTTGCTGAAATTGTTGCACCTGGGTTTGTAAGTTTTTTCTTAGATCTACAGAAAGAGTAGGTTGATTTAATTGAGTGTAAAACTCATTCATGTTACGCTGAAAAGAATAAAAGGCGGTATTTTCTTCTGAATTTGTAAATGAAATGGATTTTAAAATATCTGTCGTATCTAGTGAAAAGGAGAAATTCGCATCCTCTAAGACCACATCAATATACTTCGACTTAAGAAAAGAGATCAAATACAATCCCTTGGGCAAGGTCTCCGATCCTTTAAACTGGAACTCGCCTGATTCATTTGCAATGACGGTATCTTTAACAACTTGCTGATTATAGCCAAAATAATGTGCTAAATAGACCTCAGACTTAGAAAGACCTTTTATTTTTCCCTTAATATCATATTGCGCAAAGCAATTAACCCCGAAAAATAAAATAAAAAGAACAGTACTGCCTACTTTCATATGTTTAGAATAAATTTGTGTCACTAATTCTCAAATTTACAATGTTTTTCATCCTATCTAAAATAATCGACTTTTTCCTTCAACCTATTTGTTGGATATTTATTCTGTTAGGAATTGCCTACTTTAGTCAATATACAAAGCGTGTAATTCTACTTATTACAGTTGTTTTACTGTTATTGAGCAACGGATGGTTTGTGAATCAGTGTTATCTAGCTTATGAAAGTCCTCAAGTTAAGCTAAAAAACACCTATCAATGGTGCATTATTTTAGGTGGAGGAATGATGCGAGCTGGAGAAGGATATCGAACAGGAGAAACAGCTGATCGTTTTATCCAACCTCTCTTATTATATAAAAAGGGCATTGTTAAAAAACTACTAATTACGGGCGGTAATGTCAATATCAAAGGTTTAAAAATTGACCTTACGCAGGAAAGCAAAAAAGTGAAGGAAGTACTGATTGCCATGGGTGTAAAACCTGAAGATATCTATTTAGAGGAAAATGCCCGAAATACGCATGAAAATGCAGTATACACGAAACAAATGTTAAAGCCCTTCCTGAAAGAAAGAATGGTATTAGTTACTTCTGCTATGCACATGCCTCGAGCGAAAGCTTGTTTTCTAAAAGAGGGGTTTTTAATCGAAGCTTTCCCCGCAGATATAAAGAAAAAGGATACCCCTTCAGGTATCCTAGATCAAATTATTCCTCAAGAACGTAACCTCAATAAATTCGCTGAATTAATTAGAGAGATAAGCGGTTACGTGATTTATCAACTAATTGGTTTCGCTTAGGTAGACAAAATCTCTACCATGCGAATCAAATCTTCTGAAACAGGTTTCTTTTTAGTAATCGTATCATGAAAAGGTGTGTAAATCAACTGGTTATTAACCACACCAGCCATCACGTTTTTCTCTCCTCGCAATAAGCCTTCCAAAGCTCCTAATCCTAATCTACTAGCCAAAATACGGTCAGATGCTGTAGGAATTCCCCCTCGTTGAATATGACCTAAAGTAGTCACTCGTATATCTAGGTTCTCACCCATTTTATCTTTAATCTTCTTAGCCACTATCTGAGCATTCCCTTCCTCATCACCTTCAGCTACAATAACAATAGAGGACGATTTTTTCTTGTCAAATCCTTTTTGAAGAATAGCAGTAATCTCTTCAACGGAAGTCAAATTTTCTGGTATCATGACCGATTCTGCCCCACCTGCAATGGCACATTGAATAGCGATATAACCCGAATCGCGTCCCATCACTTCAATAAAGAAAACTCGATCATGAGAGTCAGCTGTATCACGTATCTTATCCACTGCATCGAGAGCCGTATTAACCGCTGTATCAAAGCCTATCGTATAATCTGTGCCATACAAATCATTATCTATCGTTCCTGGAGCTCCTACCGTAGGTATTTTGAACTCATTGTAGAAAATCTCCGCACCTGTAAAGGTTCCATTCCCACCAATAGCTACCAAACCTTCTATACCAAACTCTTGAAGTTGATTATACGCTTTTTGACGGCCTTCAGTCGTCATAAATTCCTTTGAACGAGCTGATTTTAAAATAGTACCACCTCGTTGAATAATATTGCTAACTGATTGAGAATTTAAAGGAATAATATCCCCTTTAATCATACCATTGTATCCACGCACAATTCCAAACACCTCTACCCCATGGTAAGCAGCTCCACGAACAATCGCACGAATACATGCATTCATTCCTGGTGCATCACCACCTGATGTAAATACAGCTATTTTCTTCATCTCTTATAATTTAAAATTTCTTAGACCTCTTATTCAGTCAAAAATACAATCTTTCTCTCTTTTTACCTCGAATTTTGGCATTAAAAATGCAATAAAAACGTAAATTTGAGACCTATTCATATTAAATCAAAGCACCTATGAACGCAAACGAATTTTTATACTCCTATTTAAATAACGCCTCACCCACTGGATTTGAGGCAAGTGGACAAAAAATTTGGTTAGATTATATTCAACCTTTTATCGACGAAAAGATTATTGATACCTATGGAACCGCTGTAGGAGTCATCAATCCGGGTCAACCCTACAAAGTAGTCATCGAGGCGCATGCAGATGAAATTTCTTGGTTTGTGAATTACATCGACGATAACGGTTATTTATTCTTACGTCGTAATGGAGGTTCGGATGCGCTAATTGCACCGTCTATGCGAGCAAATATTCACACAAAAGATAAAGTAGTAAAAGGTATTTTTGGATGGCCAGCAATTCATGTGCGTGATATTGCCAAAGACAAAGCCCCAGCCATCGCAGATATCTTCATCGATTGTGGCGCTTCGAATAAAAAGGAAGTGGAAGAGATGGGCATCCATGTAGGCACGGTTGTTACCTTCGAAGATGGATTAATGGAATTAAATGGGAAATACTTGGTAGGTCGTGCGTTAGATAACCGAATAGGCGGTTATATGATCGCTGAAGTAGCTAGAAGATTGAAAGAGAACAAAATAACCCTTCCCTATACCTTATATGTGGTCAACTCCGTTCAAGAGGAAATAGGTTTACGCGGGGCAGAGATGATTGTTCGTCGATTAAAACCAGATTTGGCATTTATTACCGATGTTACGCATGACACCCAATCACCTATGTATAATAAAAAAACACAAGGCGATATGGCTTGTGGTAAGGGTCCAGTTATTTGCTACGGTCCTGCCGTACAAAATAATGTGCGTGATTTCATCATCGATGTGGCTACAGAAAACAAGATTGATTTCCAAAGACAAGCGGTATCTCGCTCTACGGGTACTGACACTGATTCTTTTGCGTATGCAACGGAAGGTGTTGCTTCTGCGCTAATCAGCTTGCCTTTGAAGTATATGCACACCACAGTAGAAACGATCGCTAAAGAAGATATGAATGCGGTGATCGACCTGATATATCAATGCTTGTTGAAGGTGAAGGGTGGGGAGGATTGGCGCTATTTTAATTAAACACGGTTAAAATTGTGCTACGCAATAATTTGTAACCGTGTTTTAATTAAAATATCAGATTAGAGATAATAGAGTAAAGAGTAGAGATGGTTAATTTTATCTATACTCTATACTCTCTAATCTACAATCTATTGCCTACTGAATTTTCAAATACCTAGCAAAGAACTCATACGTCCTCAACATCTGATCGATGCGCTGGCGATTATTACCTGAACGCGTTAATTCATGTGTTCCACCCGGGTGACGAACATATTCAACGTCACGACCTAATACTTTTAAGCTTTTGTACAGCATTTCACTTTGAATCACACCTGTACGCAAATCATTTTCTCCATGGAAAATTAGCAAAGGGGTTTTGATGTTTTGCACATACGTATAAGGTGATTCGCGATCTAAAATTGCTTTTGTTGCTTTTTCCCATGGATAGCCTCCAAAATAATTTGGCACTAAACGCCAGGCATTTCCTTCTCCCATAAAGGTTGAAAGCTCATAAACACCTCTTTGCGAGCAAGCGACTTTAAATCGATTTGTATGACCAACAATCCAAGTGACTAGGTAACCTGCATAGGATCCACCTGTCACAGCTAACTGTGTCGTATCTGCCCAACCTTCAGCAATGGTCAGATCTAATGCTTTCATCACATCGGACGTAGGACCAGCACCCCAATCTTTCACATTAGCTGCTAAGAATTCCGAACCGTAACCACCAGATCCGCGAGGATTCGCATATACGATACCCATTCCTTTGGCAGCGTAATACTGAAACTCATGCCACATACTTGCTTCTCCTGTACCCCACATGGCAGAAGGACCGCCGTGAATCTCTAGTACAACTGGATATTTCTTTCCAGCTTCAAAATCAGTTGGTTTCATTACCCAATAATCCACTTTTAAGCCTTTGGAATTAGTAAAGGTATGTTTAGTAGGACGAACAATACTTTTCGAAGCTAACCAGCCAGTATTTAGAGAAGTGAAGGTTCTCACGGAATCAGCCATTTGCTGGTAAATTTCGGATGGATTCTCAATGCTTGTTTTGGCATAGATGAACCCCGAGTTTGTGACATCAAATCCCAAAATCCCCGTGTTATTATCTGTTATTTGCTTCACCTGTTTAGTGGCTATGTCAAATGAATAAAGGGGTGCTCCTCCCTGATTTTGAGCCGTAAAATACAGCTTAGTCTCATCGGATGACCACTTAACTTGTGTAATAACCCGATCAAGTGGGACCTTAATAATAGAACTAGAACTCGATGTGGAAATTATTTGCAAAGATCCATTTTGTACACCTGTCGACTTCGTCTCTTGAAAGGCTACCCATTTTTCTGAAGGTGATAAAGATAGATTAGACATGCGGTGACCCACTTTTTGGTAGATCACGTTAGACCCTAATCCAATATAAGAATCCAACACCTTGTCAGGATGTGCCAATGAATCCGCTGGAATAACAGCATACATACCATTAGAAGCTATTTCCACATCTGACCAACGTGTGAAAGGGTTATTCAATAAAACGGTTTTACCAGATAAATTGGTTTTAAAATAGGCTGGTAACGAAATCTCAGAAGTGGTGGTACTCTCTTCTTGGAAATTTAAACGATTGATAACCTTAGCTTTTTTGTCTACCTCATTCTGGGTTAAATAAGCGCGTACTTCGTCGATACTTCCGTTAGGATTTGCCTTTGATTTCTTCGAAGTACCAGTAAGCAATGGTTTTTCCAAAGTCCATGAAGGCACTAAACCTTTCTTGTTATAGACGGAATCCATTAAAAATTGGCTAACAGTAAAAGAGGATTGGAAATAAATTTCCTGCCCCGATGCAGACCAAACTGGATTGGAAACCGAGAAAGGTAAGTTTGTAATCGCCTGAGGCTCCCCTCCTGCTAAATCCAATACATACACCTGGGATTTAGAACCCATATCTCTAGAAAAGGCAATTTTACTTCCATCTGGACTCCAAGTGGGAGATGAAATAGAATTCTTACCTGAAGTTAAGACTCTCGATTCACCTGTTTGAAGGTTTCCTAGATACAAATGTGTCTGGTACACAAAATTATTCTTCTTATCAGAATCATCTACAATCGATGTAACAGTATATATAAATTGATTTCCTTTAGGAGCTAGACTAGGTTTTCCACCTGTTTTGATCTTTAATAAATCTGTGACTTGAATTTTCTCTTTAGGACTTTGGGCAAATAAAGAAAAAGTGAAGAGTATTAATAAAAGGTGTTTCATAGATAAAAGGTCTAGTTATAAAAAATGCTCAGCATCCATAGACACCGAGCATAAAAATACAAGTTATTTCAATTAAATCAATTTCAAGATTTCTTCGCCAATCGCGTCAGTTCCTAGAATCATTGATTTATCAGTGGAGGCATCAGCAATATCCCCTGTACGGAAACCTTTCTTCAAAACCTGATCAACGGCGTTAATAACCACTTCTGACTCCACTTTCATACCGAAAGAAATGTCTAATAAAAGAGCTGCAGATAAAACAGAAGCCATCGGATTTGCTAAGCCCTTGCCCGTAATATCGTGTGCAGAACCATGGATAGGCTCATAAACACCGGTTCCATCACCAATAGAAGCTGAAGCTAACATGCCCATCGAACCAGCGATTTGAGACGCCTCATCCGTTAAGATATCTCCAAATAAATTGGCTGTCACCACTACGTCGAAACGCTTCGGGTCCTTAATCAACAACATAGCTGTCGCATCCACGAATTGATATTCAACTGTTACGTCTGGATATTCCAAAGCTAATTTTTGTATTTCTTCCCTCCATAAACGAGATGATTCTAATACGTTTGCTTTATCTACAGAAACTAAATGTTTCTTACGAGTTCGCGCTGCTTCAAAAGCTTTGCGTCCAATACGCTCCACTTCGTAACGGCTATATTCTGCTACGTCATAAGCCGTATCACCATTATTTTTACGGCCTTTTTCGCCAAAGTAAATATCTCCAGTTAATTCACGGAAAAACAAGATATCAGCTCCTTTTAAAATCTCAGGCTTAATACTTGAAGCACTTAATAACTCATCAAATAACTTAATAGGACGAAGATTCGCATACAAACCTAATTCTTTACGCATTCTCAATAAACCTTGTTCTGGACGAACCTTAGCTGATGGATCGTTATCATACTTAGGATGACCTACTGCCCCGAATAATACCGCATCAGAGGCTTTCATTTTTTCCAAAGTCTCAGCTGGCAATGGATCCCCCGTCGCTTCGATAGCAACGTGACCAATTAATGCTTCATCATACGTAAAATCGTGGCCAAATTTAGCCGCAATTTTCTCTAATACTTTTTTACCTACTTCGGTTACTTCTTGACCAATTCCATCACCTGGAACAATTAAAATATGCTTCTTCGCCATTATTATATTTAATTAAATCAAATTCAACATTTTTTTCGTGGCCTTGATGGCTGAAACCGTTTGGTCACAATCGAGGCCTCTTGTAATTAATTCCTTACCCGCATCTGACCACGTAATAATCGTCTCACAAAGGGCATCAGAATCCCCTCCAGGTGGAATACGCACTGCATAATCCTTCAAAACTGGAAGGATTTTACCGTGCTTTTCAAAAATGATACCAAGAGCCTTCATAAAGGCATCGTATTGACCATCCCCCTGAGCATGCTCTTCAAAAACATCACCATCTATAGAAATCTTCAACGTAACTGAAGGACGTAAATCTTTCGAGTGAGTTAACACATAGTTCAAGACTTGCACTCGTTCCTCGATCGTATTACTATCTAATACGTCGGATATGATGTAAGGCAAGTCATTTTGGGTAACTACTTCTTTTCGATCACCTAATTCAATGATACGCTGGGTAACAAGCTTCAAATCTTGATCAGAAAGCTGAATACCTAAGGCAGCTAAATTATTCTCAATATTGGCTTTCCCTGAAGTTTTACCCAGAGCGTATTTACGCTCTCGACCAAAACGTTCCGGCATTAAATCATTGTGGTATAGATTATTCTTTTTATCGCCATCGGCATGAATACCAGCCGTTTGGGTAAATACATTCTCTCCTACTACCGGCTTGTTCACAGGTATACGAAAGCCAGAAAAAGTCTCTACTAATTTACTTACCCTATAAAGGGATTTTTCACAAACTGATGTCTTCACATCTGTTTGGTAATCATTCAAAACTGCAATCACACTAGCTAAAGGTGCATTTCCAGCACGCTCACCCATCCCATTCACCGTTAAGTGTAAACCATGAGCTCCACAACGCACTGCTTCTAGGGCATTAGCTGTTCCTAAATCGTAATCATTATGCGCATGAAAGTCAAAATGCGTTTTAGGATAACGAACAATTAATTGCTTTATAAAAACGCAAACCTCATAAGGAGTTAATATTCCCAACGTATCAGGCAATAAAACACGTTCAATAGGTTGAGTAACTAAAAAATCTAGATACTGAAAAACATAGTCTGGGCTATTTCGCATTCCATTACTCCAATCTTCTAAGTATACGTTAACAGATAAACCATTCGACTTTGCTAAAGTAATAGTCTCTTCAATTTCATTAAAATGTTGCTCTGGAGTCTTCTTTAATTGATGTTTTAGATGATTCAGAGAACCTTTCGTTAATAAATTCATCACCTTCGCCCCAGCATCTAGCATCCATTGAACAGAGGTTCCTCCATCAACAAAAGTTAACACCTCCACCTTTTCTAAGAATCCATTAGCTGCCGCCCATGTAGTAATCTTCTTCACCGCTTGAAATTCGCCCTCCGAAACACGCGCAGATGCTATCTCAATGCGATCAACCTTTAATTCGGTCAAAAGCAATTGAGCAATGGTTAACTTTTCTGAGGCTGAAAACGATACTCCGCTGGTTTGTTCCCCATCGCGGAGGGTCGTATCCATTATTTCTATGTGACGTTTCAAATGATTAGCGGTTTACAGCAAATGCGCTGATTTCAGATTTCATGGCTTGTAAATAATCAATGTCATCGAAACCGTTTAATAAGTTATTCTTCTTGTATCCATTTATGGCAAAATTCTCAAATGCCCCAGTAGAAACAATCGTAATTTTTTGTTCTGGTAAGCTCACCTCTATTTCAGCCTTAGGATCTACTTCAATCGCAGTGAAAATCTCATGTAAAAATTCGGGACTAACCTGAACCGGTAAAACACCTACATTAATGGCATTTCCACGAAAGATATCTGCAAAGAAGGACGAAACCACGCAACGGAATCCATAATCATAAATGGCCCATGCCGCGTGCTCACGAGAAGAACCAGAACCGAAATTCTTGCCTCCTACTAAAATCTTACCAGAATACGTCGGGTTATTTAGTACGAAATCAGCCTTAGGTGCATCATTTTTATCATAACGCCAATCTCTAAACAAATTATCTCCAAAACCTGTGCGCTCAGTCGCTTTTAAGAAACGAGCAGGAATGATTTGGTCTGTATCCACATTCTCAATAGGAAGAGGAACTGCGGAACTTTTTAGTACATTAAAACTATCGTAAGCCATTTTGCTTTTATTTATTCGATCTTATAAAAATTCTCTTGGGTCAGTTACTACACCCGTAATTGCAGCCGCAGCAGCGACTAAAGGACTCGCTAATAAAGTACGAGATCCAGGACCTTGGCGGCCTTCAAAATTACGATTAGACGTACTCACCGCATATTTACCTGCAGGTATCTTATCATCATTCATCGCTAAACAAGCCGAACATCCTGGCTGACGTAAAGCAAATCCTGCTTCTGTTAAAATATCATAAATACCTTCTTCTCTAATTTGTGCTTCTACCACATGGGAACCTGGAACAACCCAAGCTGTCACGTGTTCTGCTTTCTTGCGCCCTTTTACAATCGAAGCGAAGGCACGGAAGTCTTCAATACGTCCATTTGTACAAGATCCGATAAATACATAATCCACTTTTTTACCAATCATCGAATCATTTTGAGCAAAGCCCATATATTCTAATGACTTTTCATAAGTAGTTACACCACCTTCTATGTCAACTGCATTAGGAATATGCTTCGAAATACCCATTCCCATTCCTGGATTAGTACCGTAGGTAATCATCGGTTCAATATCTGAAGCAGAGAAAGTGATTTCTTCATCAAATGTTGCATCTGCATCAGTCTTCAAAGTCTTCCAATAAGCTAATTGCTTGTCCCAATCAGCTCCTTTAGGTGCTAATTCGCGACCATGGATATAGTCAAACGTCGTTTGATCCGGAGCAATCATTCCACCACGTGCTCCCATCTCGATACTCAAGTTGCACACCGTCATACGGCCTTCCATGGACATTTTTTCAAACACATCTCCTGCATATTCTACGAAATAACCCGTAGCACCAGAAGTACTTAATTTTGAAATAATGTATAAAGCCACATCTTTAGGTGTAACACCTTTTCCTAATACCCCATTCACGTTTATACGCATTTTCATAGGCTTAGGCTGCATAATACATTGTGAAGAAAGGACCATCTCCACTTCTGATGTACCAATTCCAAAGGCAATAGCGCCAAAAGCTCCATGCGTAGAGGTATGAGAGTCCCCACATACAATCGTCATACCTGGTAAAGTAATTCCGTTTTCAGGTCCTACCACGTGAACAATTCCATTCTTAGGATTACCTAAACCCCAATGAGAAATACCATACTTCGCTGTATTTTTCTCCAATTGCAATAGTTGATTCGCAGAAAGCGGATCTTCGACCGGCAAATGTTGGTTAATTGTAGGCGTATTATGATCCGCTGTCGCAAACGTACGTTCAGGGGATAAAACACCGATGCCGCGTGTTAATAGACCCAAAAAGGCAACGGGGGAAGTCACTTCATGAATAAAATGACGGTCAATGAAAAAAACATCAGGACCATCAGCAATTTTACGAACTACATGTGAATCCCATACTTTATCAAATAAGGTTGTTGGGGAATTGCTCATTATATACTTTAATTTAAAAGGCGCTTTAATTATAATTAAGCTACAAAAATCGCGTTTTTTTTGCAAAAATGCAAAGCAAATACCCTGTTAAATGGGGATTTTGCCAAATAAAATATTGAAAATTAGAAGAAGAGGGAAATAAAAAATAAAGCTTATTTAATCGAATTACCAATTCCTACGATAATCACAGAAATTAAAATAACCGCAATTCCTCCCATTACCGTTCTCATTGTCTTGGAAGAAACACCTTTCCATTCTTTAAAATAAAGTCCCCAAAAATTCGAGGTAATGATAATGGTAGCCATGTGAAGAATCCAAGAACTAGCTCCATTCCCTAATTTACTTTCTCCCATTCCGTAAAAAAAGAATTGAAGAAACCAGGTGGTGCCAGCCACGGCAGCAAATAAGTAATTCATCCGAAGCGGGGCTTTAGCATTCAAATAATCGCCAAAGGACTTATTCGAAAAATTCAAATACATACAGTAGACAAAATTCGTCAAAAACCCACCCCAAAGAACCACAATGAAAATAACATTATTTTGAAATAACGGATCGCAACCTTTAGCGACTGCCACAGCCGCCATATCCTTTCCAGCTTCGATACCAAAATTAAAACAGGCAGAACATAAACCAGAGATAATGGCTACGATTAATCCTTTGGTCAAACTAAACTCCTTAATCGTTTCTTGTTTTTGCTCCTGGGATAATTCTCCCTCTTTCATCATTCCAGCTTTACCGCATAGGAATATACCTACTACACAGACCAAAATCCCCAATAAAACCACTTGACCTCCCGTACTTCCTGCAATATGCGAGATCGTGTCTCCATCCACTCCCGCAAACTCCCGATAAATAGGCGGAACTAAAGCTCCGAAAATACTGCACAAACTTAATGCAATCGACATCCCTAAAGACATCCCTAAATAACGCATCGCTAATCCAAAGGTCAAGCCACCGATTCCCCACAAAACACCAAAAACAAAGGTCCAAAAAAACGTATCTGAATCAATGGTTTGAATAATATGCATAAAATCTGGAATGGTCAACCAAGCAGCTAAAAGGGGTACAATTAACCAGGAAAACACCCCACCAACAATCCAAGCACTTTCCCAAGACCACACTTGAATCTTACGATAAGGAATGTAAAAACTACCAGAGGCAAATCCACCCAGTGAATGAAAGAAAAGACCTAAAATTGAACCCATTTTCGATTAATTAACTGTAAATGAATAAGAACCACTGCCTATACGAATACGATCACCTGTCAATTCCACACCCTCTTGGTATCGTTTATTAGACCCATAAGTCGGCAAAATAACGGTGGCAGTTGCGTTAACTGGCACTTCTACCTTAAGTGTAAAACCAGCTGAATTTACTGTCCAATCTGTGGAAACTTTTCCATAAGGGGTTTCCAGCGAAGTTTTGGCATAAGTTAATTTGCCTCCTAATTCTGGCTTAATTACAATTTGTTTGTAACCCGCTCCATCAAACTCCTCTGTATCAAGACCTCCAATCGTACGATACATCCAGTCCCCTATCGCCCCATAAGCATAGTGATTAAAAGAGGTCATACCTGGATCTTGAAATGTACTATCTGGCTTCATCGAATCCCAACGCTCCCAAATAGTGGTAGCTCCATGTGCCTTTACAGGGTAAAGCCAAGATGGATAAGTATCCTGTAACAATAAGGAATAGGCCACATCATTTCTACCGAAACGGCTTAAGACTGGATTCAAGAATGGAGTGCCCAAGAAACCCGTCGTTAAATGATAATTATAACTTTTTATATTATTAACTAAGCGTTCTAACGAAGCAGCTCTTAAATTACCTGGAATCATATCAAACTGCAAAGCTAAAATATAAGCTGTCTGTGTATCTGAAATCAAACGGCCATTCGCTGTCATAAACTCCTTTTGGAACTGTAATTTGATTCGATCCTGAAGTTTTTCAAACTCTTTGTAATCTTCCGTTTTACCTAAAATTCGAGCCGTCTTCACCATTAATTCTGTATTGTAGGCAAAAAAACATTGAGCAACTAAGTAATTATCCGTTACGGCAGATTTTTGACCGATCATCCCTTTAGAATCATCTACCCGATAGGACAACCAATCAGCAAATTGAAATCCCGTATTCCATAAATCATTCTTGGCTGCGCCGCGAACATAATTAAGATAGGCTTTCATACTTTCATATTGATTCTCTAAAATCTGCTTATCTCCATAAGTCGTGTAGATATTGTAAGGGATAATAATGCTTGCATCAGACCATCCGGCCGCTCCAATTTGTGCCTCAGGGTTCACATTAGGCTTATTTAAAATATCAGGAATCACAAAAGGTACTGCGCCATTAGGGAATTGATCAGCTTTGAGATCTTTTAACCATTTGGCAAAAAATTGATTGACATTAAAATTAAAGGAAGCCGTCCGAGAAAAAACCTCTGCATCACCTGTCCAACCCAATCGCTCGTCACGTTGAGGGCAATCTGTAGGCACATCTAAGAAGTTTCCTTTTTGACCCCATCTAATATTGGATTGTAATTGATTCAATAAAGGATTACTTGTTTCAAATGAACCCGAGGAAGCCATATCTGAATGTAGTGCAATCGCCTGGTAATCCTCAGGATTTACCTCTATTCCTTCTACTTGCACATAACGGAAACCAAAGAAAGTAAAGTGTGGCTCTAACACTTGCTGCTCACCATTTAATTCATAAGAAGCTAGAGCTTTAGCAGAACGCAGGTTTTCAAAATAAGGCTCACCATTTTTATCTAACATCTCCACGTGACGAAGCACCACCTTTTGGCCCGATTTTCCTTTTATATTAAGTTTAACCCAGCCTACGATATTTTGACCAAAATCTAAAATTTTACGCCCTTTAGGACTAATTATAACATGTTTCACACCTAAAATATCTTGCTTTTTAATGGGCTCATTAATCTGAGCGACTAACACGTCGTAATTGCCTGTTACTTCGACGGCATTACCCGTAGAATTAGACTGAATTCGTGTATCGATATGTTCCCCATCATAGATCTCAGACGATACAATAGACGAATACCCTACTTGCCATTGCTTATCAGATATCAACGTTTCTTTTGAACCATCCAGATAAGTAATTTCAAGTTGCCAAAGTAAAGCCGTCTGAGAACCATAACAATTCTGATTATTTTGCCAGCCTAATCGAGAACGAAACCAACCACTACCCACTTGTACTTTTATATCATTCTGACCTTGTTTTACCTGCTTTGTCAAATCATATACCTGAAACTGCAAATGCTTGTTATAACTCGTCCAACCTGGATTTAAATACGAATCTCCTACCCTAGATCCATTGATTTGAGCTTCATAAGCTCCTTTAGCCGTCACAAAAGCTCTAACTGAACTAACTGGCTTCTTAATTAAGAATTGACTCGAAAAAAATGGTACACGACCATTCACAGTATCTGCAGCCAATCCTGAACTAATCCATTTCGCTTTCCAATCTTCTTTATTTAATAGAGCTGTCGTAAATGAAGACGTGGATTCTTTACTCGCTTTCCCCTCTGAGTTCCAAACCTGCAATTTGACCTGGTATTTTACATTAGACTGCAGCTTTTCTCCTGAATAAGGAATAAATAAGGAAGCGGAAGAAGCCACCTTTCCTGTATTCCATACTTGCTTCTTCCCTTGAAAAACACGTAATAAATAAGCAGTCTGAGATTCGTTGCGTTTCTCAGAAGTCATTTTCCAAGAAATTCGAGGATTAGTTACTCCAATTCCAAGCGGATTTTGTTGATTTTCAACAGAAATTGATTGAATGGAGACTTGAGAAAATAAACCAAAAGGCAACAACATACCTAATAGAGCCAATAATTTCATTTTGATAAGGTTTAGAGCTAAAATCACACTAAACTAGCATTATAATTTGAAATTGTATGTATAAACAACTTTGGTTTTAGCTTGAACAGCATACGATTGCCTGCTTCAAAAAGCAATTTCCCCCTCACAAAAATTAGTAACAATATTATTAGATTCTTTAGGCTAAAATTCTTCACATATTGCAAAGTAGAAACAGAAAAAAATCACGAATCACTAACGAGGAGGAAAAACGCAAAAAGTTAGGTAAAATTTAGCCTGTAATTATTCTTTTACAATCGTGGTTGTAAAAGGTTTTCCTGAAGAAATCACATGTAAAATATACTTACCCACTCGAATACCAGAGAAGTCTGTGAAAACAATTTCCTTGATAGGTGCTTCGTAGGTATGCTGGTAAATAACCGATCCTAATTGATCATAAATGGCCACAAAAGTTGGCTTTGTACTTGGTACCGAGAATCCGATGGTTAATTTATCCACAAAAGGATTCGGAAAAGCAGTGTAAATAATTGGATTTTCTTCTTGTACATTCAACTTAATCCCTGAGGCAGCAATACTTCTTTCTAATAAAGAAGGCTGCTTAAATCCTTGGCGAACAATAACACCACCTTTAGTAGAAGTACCCGTAACGGCGCTCTGCTGCCCAATGATTTGGGAATAATATTTTCCATCTACCATTGTAGTGGAACCGCCTGAACCGATAGAGGAACTTATCACCTTTTGAGAAAACGCAAAGGATGAAAAGCCTAGAACAAAACATAAACACAAAAAACTCTTCATATTGAACTTATTTATACTGTTTGGATAAACTCCTTCACACTCACTCCCTCAAATTCTAAAAAAAAGTAATTCAATTTTTCGTCATTTTCAAAACCAGAATCTTTAAACAATCCTTTCAGGCAAGATTTCTTTAAACAACCCTGTTTAATTAAATTCTTGGCATATTGAATTCTCAAACGATTCATTTCATCAGTGAAGTTAGTAAAAAGGTAAAGCTCGAAAAAATCATTCAGTTCTTTTTTATCTTTTTGCACTAATTCCCCTAATTGATCCAAAGTTAGCATGGGCTGCAAGAATGGCTTATTGAAGATATAACAGTCGTTAATTGTCTGGTCAAACTGCCACCAATACTCATCCTGTGGAGTTAATACTCTTTTAAACTTATCCACATCTAAATAGATGACCTGCGGAAAGAAATACAAGGTACAAACCATCACCATATAGGCCATTAGGGTGATGTACTTTATCTCACCAGGATGATTTAAAAAAGAATAACCCCAGTTATTTTCCAGCCATACCCCTAAAAAAACAGAACTCATTCCCGCAAAAACGATCCATTGTAAAAGTATAAAAACAACTAACCAAAACCCTAGACGTGTTGCTTTAAAGAAGTACAAATTATTTTTTTTCAAATAAACTATTCCCCAAACTGTATAGCAAGTCAATAACAAAGGACGCATTAAGTATAAATGAACTGCATTAAATACGAATCCTAATTTTATCGAAAACATAGCGGTCCAATCACTAAACACTTGCCTAACCACTTCTATTTTATACGCATAGGGCGACAAGTAATAAGGAATGGTATCTATAAAAACAAGAAGAAAGGGCAAAATATGCCATAAATCAGAACCTTTCAACTGTGTTTTGCCTGAATGCAAACTTCTGAGATAAAAATACAAAAGTGGTCCAATTAGAAAATAGATAGACGAGAAATTGCCATACAAAAGAACCGTAAATAATAAACTATGGCCCAAAGACATAGAATAAACAGTCAAACAATAAATCCCAGAAATAAAAAATAAAATCGCTAAATAGATGTTAGGATTAGCGAATAAGGATCCTCGTGATTTCAAGAATATGATCGAGGGCGTCATAAAACTAGTAAATAGCGTCATGACAAAAATCGATTGAAATAGAAACAGCATTATGAAGTGGTTAGATATAAATGTAATGTACTAAAATATAATGATTCAAAATCAATACTTAGTAAATTACCACCATACTGTTAAATTAAATGGAAATTAAAAAAAGGATTGCTCGCTTTTGGAAGCTTTTAGGACCCGGCTTAGTCACAGGAGCAAGCGATGACGATCCTTCGGGGATAGCCACCTATTCGCAAGCAGGTGCAGGCTTAGGTCTTTCAATCCTCTGGACAGCTTTAATTGCCTTCCCATTAATGGCTGCTATTCAGCAAATGTGTGCAAGAATTGGTTTAGTGACAAAACAAGGTTTAACAGGTACCCTGAAAAAGCATTATCCTAAACCAGTCTTATATCTGATGCTTTTATTTAGTTTTCCAGCAATCATTATGAATATTGGAGCTGATATAGCTGGCATGGGAGCTGTGGGTAATTTATTATTCCCTTCGATTGACCAAAGCTATTTTAGCGTTCTATTCACTATTCTGTTGATCGGATTGATTATTTATTTACCCTATGCTCAAATAGCTGCCACTCTGAAATATTTGTGCATCGTCATGTTAGTTTATTTTATTGTTCCTTTTCTCTACAAACAAGACATAAAGGAGATTTTGACTGCAACATTTATCCCCAAAATTGAATTCACAAAAGAGTATATTGCCATTTTAGTGGGTATTTTAGGTACAACTATTTCTCCCTATTTGTTCTTTTGGCAGGCATCAGTGGAGGTGGAGGAAATGAATGTCCATAAAAAATTAATAGTGAATAAGCGGATAATTCATGAAATGGAGCAAGACGTTGATTTTGGAATGACATTTTCTGGTTTTGTCATGTATTTTATCATTTTAACAACAGGGACTGTATTATATAAGAGTGGGATTCATCAAATTGATACCGTTGAGCAAGCTGCTTTAGCCTTAAAACCATTAGCAGGCGATTTAGCTTACTTGTTATTCGCTACTGGTATTATTGGAACAGGTTTAATCGCAATTCCTGTTTTAAGTGGCTCTCTCTCTTACATATTTACAGAAACCTTTGGATGGGAACAGGGCTTAAATAAAAAATTTCATGAGGCCAAAGGTTTTTATTCCATCATCGCATTTTCGCTTGTGGTAGGCCTTTTCTTAAATTACGTGGGTATCACTCCCATCAATGCCCTTATATATACAGCCATATTATATGGGATGACCGCCCCCGTTTTGATTGCCATCATCTTACATATTTCGAACAATAAGGAAATCATGGGTGAAAATACCAATAGCGTTCTTTCCAATGTGCTGGGAATTGCTGCATTTGTTATCATGACAATTGCTGCTTTAGCGTTACTCTACCTTGAATTTATCGCATAAAAAAACCATACTCTCATCACAAGAGTATGGTAAAAAAAAAGAGTGGACCAGCATGGGCTCGAACCATGGACCCCCTGATTATGAGTCAGATGCTCTAACCAACTGAGCTACAAGTCCGCATTGTACATCCTTAAAAGGAATTCAATGTGGGACAAAATTAAGGAATACTAACCTTTTTAGCTAAATTTCGGAAAAGAATATCCCATGTACCCAACTAAAATTATTAATGATCCGATTTATGGTTTTATTAAAATCAATAATCCATTAATTCTTGAATTGATCGATCACCCTTATTTTCAGCGACTTAAACGTATTAAGCAATTAGGTTTAGCTGAATTTGTATACCCGGGTGCACATCATACGCGTTTTCATCACGCTTTAGGGGCCATGCACTTAATGGATCAAGTTTTAGATAATTTAAAAGCAAAAGGGTATTCGATATCCACCGAAGAGCGTGAAGCGGCAGAAATTGCCATCTTATTACACGATATTGGCCATGGTCCTTTTTCTCATGTACTAGAATATACTTTGTTAAATGAGGTAAAGCATGAAGATGTATCTACCCTATTAATGGCGAAATTAAATCAACATTTCAAGGGTAGATTAGGCCTAGCCATCGAGATTTTTGAAAACAAATATCCACGTAAATTTTTCCATCAATTAGTGTCTTCTCAGTTAGATGTAGACCGCTTAGATTATTTAAGTCGCGATTCTTTTTACACAGGTGTGCGCGAAGGTTTTATAGGATCTGAGCGATTACTAAGTATGATGGACTTGAATAATGAGCAATTAGTTATTGAAGAGAAAGGTATTTATTCTACAGAAAACTTTTTGATGGCGCGTCGATTAATGTATTGGCAGGTGTATTTACATAAAACAGCCATTGCAGCTGAAACGATGTTAATTCAAATTTTACGACGGGCTAAATATTTATTTTCTGAAGGCCAAAAATTACCCTGCTCAGGTCCTTTAAAAACCTTTTTAAAAGGCACCTATACTTGGGATGAATTTTCAAAAAATGAAAGTTTACTCATTGCCTTCACCGAATTAGATGACCACGATGTGTGGGCAGCCATTAAAGAATGGAAAAATACGAGTGACAAAATTCTAAAGCATTTATGTACTCACTTTTTGGCCAGAAAATTATTCACTTGTAAATTAGGCTCACAGCCACTCCCTAAGGCAAAAAGAGTAGAAATAGAAGAAAATATTAAGCGCGAATACGGTATAACAGACGAAGAACTATCCTATTTTGTGGTAGAAGGCTCTACATCAAACGCTGCTTATGTACAGGGCGACAACACCATTAAGATGGTCGACAAACAAGGACAGGTGGTCGAGTTACTCGAGGCATCAGATTTACCGACCATACAAGCATTGAGTAAGATTGTAAAAAAATACTATTTTTGTTGTCCAAAGAGCGTATATTTGCAAGGTGAATTGAGCTAAAATTAATTCTCTGTGCCCTAATTAAACATCGTTTGACCGAATGAAATTTACTGTTAATCAAATAGCCCAATTAATAAAAGGAACAGTAGATGGCGATGGATCAGCGAGTATAACAGCGTTTAATAAAATAGAAGACGGGCAAGAAGGAAGTATATCCTTTTTAGCTAATCCTAAATATGAATCGTACTTATATCCATCTAAGGCAACAGCCATCATTATAGCTGACGATTTAGTTTTAAAAGAAAAGCCTCTAGCTACCTTGATTAAGGTAAAAGACCCATACGCTGCCTTTACTATTTTACTTCAGAAATACCAAGAATTTACTAGCGTTAAAGAAATAGGAATTCAGCAACCTAGTTTTATCGCAGATGATGCTAAAACAGGCTTAAATATCTATTTAGGACAATTTTCTAGCATAGGAAAAGGCTCCAGTATAGGTAATGATACCTATATTTCAGCACATGTAACTATTGGAAATAAAGTCACAATCGGCAATAACTGCATCATATACCCTGGTGCTGTCATTTATAACGATTCTATTATTGGCAACAATTGTACGATCCATGCGAATGCAGTCATTGGTTCTGATGGATTCGGTTTTGCTCCACAAGCTGACGGTACATTTTCAACCATTCCTCAATTAGGAAACGTGGTACTAGAAGATGGAGTAAGTGTAGGTGCAAATACGACCATTGACCGTGCAACGATGGGTTCAACTTTAATCCAAAAAGGGGTTAAAATTGATAATTTAGTCCAAATCGCCCACAATGTTGAAGTCGGCGCAAACACTGCCATAGCCGCCCAAACCGGCATTTCTGGTTCTACCAAAATAGGCCAAAACTGCTTAATTGGTGGTCAAGTGGGTGTAGCAGGACATATTACCATTGCAGATAAAACGAGTGTTACTGCCCAATCAGGAGTAACGAAAACTGTTCGAAAAGAAGGGCAAATCCTTGGTGGAACACCGGCCTCCCCTAATAGTGAATATTTGAAACGTAATGCTTTATTGCGTCAATTACCAGATTTATTAAAACGATTAGAATCTTAATTTCGCGTATGAACAATAAGCAACATACTATTACCAATGCTGTAACCCTATCTGGTATAGGTTTACATACTGGCGTAGTTGCCAACCTGACATTTTTACCCGCTCCTGCAAACCATGGGATCAAATTCCAGCGTGTTGATTTACCAGGTCAACCCATCGCAGATGCAGACGTAGACTATGTGGTTGATACCTCACGCGGAACGACCATTGAGCACAATGGTGCGCGCATTAACACAGTCGAGCACGTTTTAGCAGCACTTGTAGGTTTAGAAGTTGATAATATATTAATTCAATTAGATGGTCCAGAACCTCCTATTATGGATGGTAGTTCGATCAAATTTGTAGAGGCATTAAAAGACGCGGTTCCGGTAGAACAAGATGCGCACCGCAAATTCTTTGAAATTACGGAGGAAGTACGATTCAAGGATTTAGAAAATGGAATTGAACTAGCGGCTTTACCGCTAAATGACTACCGCATGGCGGTTATGGTGGATTATAATTCCAAATTTCTAACTAGCCAACATGCTAATTTGAGCCACGTCTCTCAATTTGAAAAAGATTTTTCTATGTGCAGAACCTTCTGTTTCGTACATGAAATAGAAGTATTATATAAAGCTGGTTTAATTAAGGGTGGTGATTTGAATAATGCTATCGTAATAGCTGATAAAGATTATTCTGAAGCTGAATTAGCCCATTTATCCGAAGTTTTGGGCAAACCTAAAATTTCCGTTTCAAAAGAAGCGGGTATTTTAAATAATACAAACCTACATTTTAGTAACGAGATGGCTCGCCATAAATTGCTAGATTTAATGGGTGATTTAGCATTAGTGGGTCGACCGATTAAAGCACAAATTTTAGCTTCTCGACCAGGACACGCTTCTAATGTAGAACTGGCGCGTAAGATCAAGAAATTGATGTTAGACGCAGAGAAAAATAAAGTGCCTACTTACGACCCTAAGCAACCTCCTATTTTCACGCACGAACGCGTTTATGAACTTCTTCCGCATCGTTATCCCTTTCAAATGATTGACAAAATCATTTATTTAGATGACAGCAGTGTCGTAGGAGTTAAAAATGTGACGATGAATGAAAACTATTTCATGGGTCATTTTCCAAACAATCCGGTTATGCCAGGCGTTATGCAAGTAGAGGCTATGGCACAGACGGGTGGAATCCTTGTTTTAAGTTCAGTAGAAGATCCAGAGAATTATTGGCCATACTTGGTGGGAATCGAAAATTGCCGCTTTAGAAAAAGTGTTATTCCCGGAGATACCATTATCTTTAAATGTGAGCTTCAAGCCCCTATTCGTAGAGGAATTGCTAAAATGACAGGTAAGGCTTACGTAGCAGGCCAAGTAGTGTGTGAAGCTGAAATGACAGCTAGTTTAGTTCGTAAATCGTAAGATTATTCATATGATTCATCCAGTAACCCATATTGATCCACAAGCCAAAATTGGTGCTAATGTTAGTATCGAAGCATTCACCTCTATACATGCAGATGTTGAAATCGGTGATGGAACTTGGATAGGATCAAATGTGACTATATATCCAGGTGCTCGTATAGGTAAAAATGTAAAAATCTTTCCTGGTGCTGTGATTTCAGCAATTCCGCAGGATTTGAAATTTGGTGGGGAGGTAACGACAGCAGAAATTGGCGACAATTCTACTATACGAGAGTGCGTGACTATTAATCGTGGGACATCTGATAAGATGAAGACTGTCATTGGTCAAAATTGCCTAATCATGGCCTATGTTCACGTAGCGCATGATTGCGTCATTGGCAATAACTGCATTTTAGCAAATTCCGTGCAAATGGCAGGACATGTAACAGTGGGAGACTTCGCTATTATTGGAGGCTCAACAGCCATCCATCAATTTGCCACCATCGGTCAGCACGTAATGATATCAGGCGGATCATTAGTTAGAAAAGATGTCCCTCCTTTCACTAAGTCAGGGCGTGAGCCATTAACTTATGCTGGTATTAATTCGGTAGGTTTACGCCGACGTAACTATACAGACGAGCAAATAAATAACATTCAAGAAGCCTATCGCTATTTGTATTTAAAAGGATTAAATACGAATGCAGCTATTGAAGAAATTGAAACACAATTGCCTAATACGCCTGAGAGAAACGAAATTCTCGAATTTATAAAAAATTCAGAAAGAGGGATTATGAAAGGCTAATGAAATATGGATATTCTTGTTCAAGATCTTTTCAAAAAATTTAGGCAAGAATTTGTCATTAAGTCCTTCAGCTATACTTTCCAACCTGGTCAATCGTATGCTATCACTGGACCTAATGGCTCAGGAAAATCAACTTTATTACAATTAATTGCTCAATTTACTCTTCCAAATTCTGGAACAGTGAAAATGTCAGGTATCGATTCTGACTTAGTTTATAGCCAAATTACTTACGCAGCCCCTTACGTTGAATTAATTGAGGAGTATACGCTTCCAGAACACCTTGAAATTTTAGTAAAGAATAACTACTTACCTTCTTCGATTACGATAGAAAAACTAGAAGATTTCATCGATTTAAAACCTGACCGTTTCAAATTAATAAAAAACTATTCTTCTGGCATGCGTCAGAAAATCAAATTGGGGTTTGCACTCTTGTCCGAGAGACCTGTATTGCTATTAGATGAACCCACTACTAATTTTGATGAAAAGGCTAAACAATGGTTCTTTGACAAGTTAGATAGACATCGTCAAAAACTTATTGTCCTTGCCTCCAATGAAGCAAGAGAAATCGAATTTTGCACAAACAAAATATCAATGCTCGATTTTAAATAAGAAATCGCAACCGTAATCGCGTAATTCCCCATACGACGAAAATAAATCCCCACAAGTAAAGCAGGTCTCCGAAATGAACTACTCCCATGCTCATCCGATCATAATGGGAGGATAAATTGATGGCTTCTAAACCTAGCTCTTTTGAACCTTGCCACATCGCAAAATTCAAAGCAAGCCCTAAGATAAAGGCAACCGGTTGTTTTTTCGTAACACTTGAAGCTAATACATCCAAGGCTACAAAACACAAGGTTAATAAGAATAAAGCAGCGAATCCACCCACTATTAAAGATGAATCATAATTATTTGTAGGAAATCCTAAAGAAGCTATACTCTGAACAAATAAAGCACTTGGTAATAAAGTAATTAAAACAATCATAGCCAAAGCTAAGTATTTGGCCATCAAAATTTGATTAACACTAAGGGGGAGAGAACGCAATAATTGAAATGTTCCTTTTTCTGTCTCCTCCGAAAAACTACTCATCGAAAGCGCAGGTACAAAAAATAGCAAAAACCAAGGAGTTAAATCAAAGAATACAGTTAACTCAGCAAAACCATAGTCAAGTATATTTCCATCAATTACCCAAACATAGATTCCCATCAAAATAAAAAAAGACGAAATGGTACCCCAGCCCATCCATGAGCTAAAATAGGCCATTACGTCTTTCTTTAAAAGAGCTAACATACTATTCAAAAACAGGTTTTTCTCTCTTAACTACGGCTGATACGATTAAGCCCAAAAGAAAATTAAATACAACACTCATAATAACGACTATAACAAATTGCATACCTGGATTCAAAAATAAGGACGTCATTTCCTCCGCACTTTGAATTTGACTAGCGCTTAAACCTTGGTCTTCCATACGCTCTCTAGCAATATCCATCTGGCGCTGCATGACCGTATTGTCTATAAATTGAATATAGATATAATTAAAGGCTCCGGCCACCAATCCACTAATAGCCCCTAACAAGGTGGCCAAACCTAAACCTTGACCATAACTAATATATCCTTCATTCTGCTCTCTATACTCACGTAAACATAAATAGGAGATTGTAACGGATAAAACCAAAGACCAAATCGTGGAAACCCAGCTAATGGATTCTTGAAATTGTTCTGCCCATCCCATCACATTGATAAGTGTCGAAAAAAGAAAACTTAATAATCCATTTATAAACCCATACTTTAAGGCGATTATAGAGGAAGAAGCTGTTGACTCAGATGTATTTTCCATACTATTTATTTTTTATAATAAAGTGAAATTAACAAATTTGGTAAGAAACCCAAGGCGATTTTTTGCCAGAAATCATCTCTAGCAATGCTATAAGCATTAATTGATTTCACCCCTGCATGTAAACTATTATAATACTCCCCTCCTTCTTGACTCACAATAACTTCCTTAAACGAATTTAACTCCAATAAACTCTGCTGGATATAGGAAGCCAACATTTGTAAACCTGTTGAAGTTTGAAAGAAATAATTTAAAAAGATACTACTAAAGAGTGCTGTAATGACAATTAAGATATACTGTAAGGTAAAATAGACTAAAAAATGTTTCTTTTCACCTTGATGATTTTGAGGAAATCGAGAAATATACCACCACTGAAAAAATAACAAAATGACAAAAGTAGGTGCCTTCTTTCCTCCTATTGGAATAATTCCTACTTGCTGCAATACAAGCCCATAGATGACCATTAAAACAACGAATAAAAAGGCATATAAGGAAAAACGACCTATTTCAGCAAACCAATTATTGACCATAAGAATGATTTAAACCATTAAATACTCCTAAGATTTTATAATCAAAGGAATGACCAACAAATATGGAATTCGTCGATTTAGATACGATATTAGCTACTTCATAGGTATTCTTTTCTTTCACTAATACCATCCCTTTCAATTCTTCACCCACTTGTAACTCGGGTAGTGAGATTCCTAAAAAAGAACTTGGATTATGCGATAAAATAAGATCAGGTTTGTCTAGACCTTGTTTCCTTGCTTCTTGAATAAAGGCGACAGCTAGCGTTTCAAGTCCTATCGTTCCAAAAGAGGCTTGATCAAACTCTACTTCTTTGCATTCTACTTCAACAGGATGGTGATCAGAAACCACTGAATGAATTACACCATTTTTTAATCCTTTCCATAGAGCTAAACGATCCGCCTCTGTTCTGAGTGGGGGATTTACCTTTTTAAGTGTATCGAATTCTGAAACCGCATCCTCCATAAATAGTAGCGAATAGATGGCAACGTCTGCCGTCACAGGTAAACCCGACTTTTGTGCTTCAGAAATCAACCTAACTGATTCTGCAGTAGAAATACAAGAGAAATGCAGCGCAAATTCTGGATGAGCTAAACCGAAAGAATGCTGCATCACATACGATAAAAGATCCAAATCACGTTTTACGTGCATCGTTTCTGCTAAAACGGGTATCCCTTTCAATCCTAATAGGGTGCTTTGTAGCCCCTCATGTATTTGGCCAAATAAGGACAAGCCACTTACATCAGGTCTAGAAATAACTTTTGCTTTTAATGGCTGCAAGTATTGAAGACATTTTAACATCAAATCAGTGTCTTGTAAAGCACCTGCACCGTGACTAAACCAAGAGGCTCCTGCTTGATGCAAGTCCATCAAATCAGTAAAGTTTTCTGATTTGTTACCTAGTGTTAATGGGGCTACAGGATACGATAATACACCAGAACCAACTAATCGGTTTTTAATAAATTGGATAGATTCGGGCTGTTGTGGAACAGGATCACCTGTAGGTAAGAGTAAAAAATCCAATACCCCACCCTTCCAAGCGGCAGCTTTCAAACTTGACCAATCTTCTCTATGTTCTCCACCTGGCAACGTATTGTGCACACGCAGATCAACAACGGAAGGAAACCACTCAAGTGTTTCCCCTGAAACGATTAAATCTGCTTTAGATTGAATTGTGGATCCAATTTCTATCCACCGACCCTTATCTGAAAGCAAATCAACTTTCTTACCATAGTAGGAAGACCGACTATCTTGAATTAAAAGCTGTTTGAATAAGATCCGCATTTGTTTTTGGTTATAAAAAAACCCTGATTAACAGGGTTTAAAAATCAATGTCCGATAAAGGATTTATATGTTTCAACATCCATTAATTGGGATAGATCGCCAGCATCAGCTGCTTTGATTTTTACTACCCAACCATCTCCATAAGGATCTGAATTTATTAATTCAGGACTGTTGTTTAAGGCTGTATTAAATTCTACAATTTCTCCAGCTACCGGCAAGAACAAATCAGATACCGTTTTAACAGCTTCTACCGTTCCAAAGACACCATCCTTTGTAATGTTTTGACCTACGGTCTCCACCTCTACAAAAACGATATCTCCTAACTCACCTTGAGCGAAATCAGTGATACCCACCACAGCAACATCGCCGTCTATTTTAATCCACTCGTGCTCTTGAGTATACTTTAATTCACTTGGAAAATTCATATCATTATTATTTGCTCACAAAGGTCACTAAAATCTAGATTTTTTGCAAACGATTTTTAATTATTCACTTAAACTATAACGTATTTGAAAACCTCCTGCCACTGTAGATCGATAGAAAGAATTAGATACCAATGGATTATTCATCATCTTATCGAAATAAGCCGTCACTGTTAATTTATTATTTACATTATAACTTAATTGAGGACGGAATTGAAAATTCACAAAACCTTGCGTAACAATCGTTTCTGCGTCCAATTTTCGTTGTAAAGTACGCGTATCTCGGATAGTTAAATTCATATTAAATCGCAAATCATTAGGCAAACGAACAGATCTACCATTAATCTTGAATGGAATTAACATATTGGATTTAGTAAATCCAACAGCCACCGTGAAGTCCTTATTCGCTAATTCAGCAACCTGTGAGTTCGCTAAATTTAAGCCGACGTTACGATCCTGATTGTATTCTAAACGCAAAGATATTTTACTCTTAGTCACTGCATTAACTCCAACTAAAGGCGAGAAACGCTCTACAAATGAGATCGTACTCATCACATACACCGGAATTAAGGTATTCGTTTCGGGGTCGAAACGAGAAGAAAGAGGATACAATAAACTATTTAAGGACAAACTCATATAATCCGTAGCAAACTGACCATACTCTAACGAAGACACGAAATTCCCCACATTATAGGTACTTGAATACATATGAGTTATCGTAAATGAAGAGAATTTATTCTTAATTCCAGGAAGCAAATTCAACCCATTGTAATCTACTTTCCAGTTAGGCAATGGAATATCATAGAAAGGCGAAAACTTCACATCATTCGCGGAAACACCAGAATAAGCTGCGAAGAATGCAGGAATTAATACATCTTGAGAGTTTTGATTATAGGTACCCACCTCGGTTGATTTTGCTTTATTTAATCTTGAAATTAAAACCGAACGATTGGATCTAAATTCTTCGAAAACGGCTTCTGGATTAGAGAATGCTGTCATAAAGGATAAAAATGACATCGAATAATTACCTGAGCGAATCGGGCTCTGGGATTTAAATGGCCCTCCTGCTTGATCAGGTCGAAAGAATTCTTGGTAATTATCCCCTCGATTGTAATTACCATCCACCTGGATACGTAAATCTTTCGTAGGTTCTAATTGGGTAGAATAGGTCAATTTTTGATTCCTTAACTGAGTAAATGGTGTATTTTGTACGGTACTTCGGGTCAACCAACCATTTTCTGCAGCCTTAAATCGGATACCATCATCTTGCCCTCCGCTGATAAAGTCAAATCCAGGAGCTGAATTAACACGATTCATTCCTAGATTACCGGGATCAGGCATGAATCCTGGTAAGGTAGTAGACTCATTAATAGAATAGTTGACTTGAATTCCACGTAAGGTTAATAATAAACGTGTCACAGCTTTAATAGCAGATTTGCTTGGAATGACGATATCTTCCTCATCACCTGGATTTCTGGCTATATTTTTACCAAAAGTGCGGGGAGTATTTGCCCACCGCAAAGCCTTAATCCGATTATATAAGGCAACAAAATCAACTTTCCCATTAATTGCTTGTTCGCGCGTATTTTTGATAATGTTTCCAAAAGGTAATCCTAAAGAATCTCGAATATCAAATGAATTGGCAAAATAGTTATAACCTACACGATGCGTATAATCCGCATTCATCCAATCCGTTAAAACAGACTTCTGTAAGGGTAGACGCCAAACCATACCCGCTTGTTGGTCAAAACTTTTGGCACGACCTAAGGCTCTCAAGCTAATCATTACGGAATCCCTCTTTTCCTGCGTATCTAAATCCCCGATGGGTTCATCAATAATGGCATTAACTTGGGCATTATAATTCAGAACCATACTTTTTGTCAAATTCCAGTTCAAAGCGTATTGTCGATTAAAGAACCAATATTTTTCAAATTGAGGTGCTACACCCACCGTAGTAAATTCCGAATTTCTCAACTGAGTTTTAATAAAACTGCGATCCATATCTAAGCGCACTAATAAAGAGGAAGGCACTAAATTCAAATTAAAATCCTTGATCAAATCGAATGATGCCTTCTTGAAAGGTTCTATATAGCGAGCCGAGGTTGAATAGGCATATAAAATACTTCCTTTATGACTTAATTGTGTGTATTCTGCAATGAGCGGACTAGTCCTTAACATTTCGGAAAATGCATAGGAGAAAGTAAAATTCGAAAAATCCCAAGGATGAGAATTCTTAGACTGAGCTCCCCGATTCTTTTTAACATTAGAAAAATTAAAACCTTTACGTTCCGTATTATCTTCCACCATGGTTAAATAGGAATTCTTTTTAGATTCTGAATTAAACTTCTGAATTGAATTAGACAGGAAGATGTCAGGATCAAATGGATCAAACTGTGGCGAAATATTTCTTCGGTCGTAGGTAATAAAGAAAGGAATCTTTAAACCCCAATTTTTAGGCAATAGCTTTTCTAAATTTAAATTTGCTGTTATTCCATACTCTAAATTATTCTCTCTACTACGCTCTGATATTTTAGCTTGAACTCCTCCAAATCCGTAATTCTTAAAACTACCATTCATTTGAATCGTTCCTAAGTCAGCCAGTTTTATCGCTAACTTACCAATTGCAGCCTCCCCTGAAGTCTGATCGAAACCAGAGGCGCGCAATTCATTCACCCATATACAGAATGATTTATTGGTAGTACTCGTATTCCGAACTCCTATCATAGTGACCATCGTAGCACTTTGATCTGGCCTACCCATCACCGTAATTTTATAAGTCTTTCCAGTAGAACTTGTAATGACCATCGTAAAACGGTCATTTAAGCTCTTACCTTGTTTATCTCGCTCTATCTTCACTTGCTTTACTAAATCAAACTCAATATCAAATTCATTCTCCAATGGCCAAATTTCCGTGTCCAAACTTTGGCCCTTCTGAGTTTGCATTAAACCCGTATTTTCTATTTCATAATAATTATCTGTCAAATCAGTACCAATACGCAAGAAGGCGCTAACTTGACCACTAATCGCGTCCGGACTTTGCATCGAGACAAACATCTTTAAGCGCTTATAATTAATAAAATCAAAAAGTGTATTTTTAAATACCGCTCTTGCATCGCCAGCACGCAAATTATCAACGCAAAGGCTCATCGATTGTTCATTCAATCGAGCGTTATTAATGGTCGTAATATCCTGATCCCTGACGAATCCAGGGGGAACAACATAAGGAATAGCTGTCTCTCCTTTATTTGCTGGTCCATTTTCTTCAATATTCACACTTGATACTCGAAATTTAGCATCATATGGCTCAGGCAAATCTTGTCCACTACGTTTATCTAATTCACCAATAAACTTTCGATAACTAAATCCTGACAATTGTAATTGGGCAAATCTTAATACAACCGGTTCCCGAAAATCTTTCAAAACCATACGCATAAAACGAATTGATTTAAACGAATTAATTTCCCCAGCAGGAGTCTTATAAATACGTTTATCTTTTATAGGTACACGGAAAAGATACCAGTTAACGCCACCTTCAGTAATTTTATCTACCACAAAACCATTGCCAATTTGCAGGCTATTAGGCTTTAGATCAATTTCATATTCAAAATAGGCCTCACTATCATTTACCGTATTATCATTGTTCAAATCCTCTCTATCCGGCAACATACTATTTGCCTCGGTGAAACTCGTATTTGAAGGATTATCTGTGGTAGGACTATTGTTTTCCATCCCTAAGTAACTCTTATAACGTTGGATTAAGGATTCGGTGCCATTAAATTTCTGATTTAAATAAAATTCAAAATCATCTCCTGCTGGATCATTTTGAATGTTAGATAAGGCTAAAGGATCTGAAACACGCGTTTTTATCTGATCTAAATAGGCTTTAAAATGAGTAGATTCCGTTAATGCAGTGGCATCATCTGCTTTATTAGGCAAACCATCTAAACCGATATCCTGCTTTTCTCTACCAGCCGAATTATCAAATGCATTGATAACAAACTGTCTTGATGGAGCTAATCCCCAATCTGTTTTTTCAATATTCTTAGTTGTACCTGAGGTTATTTTTTCGCCTGCTGGAATACCATTTTCAAAATTAGAATAGCCATCAGGAATAAAATCCTCTGAAACATCACCGAGATGGAAAACTAATTTACCTCCCGTCTCATTGTTCTTATTAAATAGGCCATCTCGAATTTTCCCAGCTTCTCCACCTATAAATGGATCCATCAACCAAAATTCTAATTGTTCCACGTTTGCATTGTCAAAATCAGTATCTGAACTAATAGCCCGGGTAATTGCCCCAAAATTAGAAACTGGAGTAGGTAGCAAACCTGTAGAGGAAAGATTCGGGTTAAAGTTATATAAGCCTCTCTCTGAAGGAAAATAAGCAACATCTAAAACGCCAATGGGTAAATTGGTAATATTATTTGCAAAGTCTTTATTGGGAAATAGACCTCTAGGGGTTACTACTCTTTCATAGGCATACGCGTTTAACTTGGTAGGATCTAAACCAGGGACATCCAAACCAAAACCTCCTTGACCATAAATACTAGCATCTACCGTATAAGCAGAAATTTTAGCCCGATTAAATCCGGTAGCCAATTTATTCCCAGTGGAAACATAGGATTTAGGAGTTGCTCCAGGTTTCCAAAGTGTTGCTTGTGAACTTAAATTATATATGACCCGAGCAGCCTCAAAATCATCTATAAATGCATTACCCTGCACACGATCATTGACATTAGGAATTAACTTAGCGAACTCTCCCTGAAAATCAATTACAGAAGTCTCCTTAGTTGAAATCAAAGGTAACTTATCTAGAAACCTTGTAAGCCCCTGTGAATTTTGCAAGATACTTGCATCAAACCCAATTAAGGTATTATTCACCGGTTCATTCCCCATGGCCACCCGTCGAAAAAAGGCCGGCGGACTTTCTGACATATTCTGAATCGTGGCGCCTAAATGTACATTTTTACCTAAATTATAATCTAGACGTGTACCTAATAGAGTTCTAATTTGATTCGAAAACAAGTCAGGCTTTTCATAACACACCTTAATCTCTCTTCCGGAACTAAAAACACCCTCATTAATAATCTTTACTCGACCAGATTGAGGCTCCACTATATAATCTGTTCCAGCAGCTAATGATTGCCCTCCAGCCGTCACGGTAACCGATTTTGCTTCTACTCCAAATGGTAAAGAGATATCTCCACCAGCACCGGATTGGAATGAACCTTTAATGAAAAACTTGTTTTTAGTTGTAATTTGGGCAGCATCCACTTGCGTACCTGAATACAATTTATCAAACACATATTTTTCGACTAAATTACTTTCACTTGCCGTAAACTTAGCCCTTAAATTATTTCCAAAAGGTTCCAAAACAGGGAAAATAATCTTTCCATTTTTAGCATCAATCGTAATATCATCTACGAAATCAAAGTTTCCATCGGGTTGTGGATCACCTGCAAAATTTAATTTATCTAAGCCTAAAACTTTAACTAATGGAATATCTTTAAAATTTGTTCCTTCTATCAAATTACTATTATCTATCCCTGTCGCATCGTCTTTGTACACAATTCTTAACTGAAAATTTTGTTTCGCTAAGGAGGAAGTATTTAATGAATAAATATTTTTCATCATTAAATCCCACATCGGATGCGGTTTTCCTGTTGAAATTGAATTCAAGTTATTCCGAATGGTACTTGATTTTAACATTTTTAAAATCAGCACCTCGTCGTCTTGCCTAGCTTGATAATCTTCCGTTAACTCCCCCACTTTATACTTTCTGCCGTTTAAAGTATACTCATATGATACGGCCAAAACCTCATCATTACGTATGGGGGCTACCAAGGAAATATACCCTAATTGAGAATTGAATTTAAACTCCCTTTCCGATAAGCGTTTTGCTCCTTTTAATACATCAAAATCAGTACCACGTTTTAGATTATAAGTAGATTCTAAACGATCTGTCACCTCATTAGACTCCCTCAAGTTAGGATCAGATACTAGTTTGGCATACATCCCATTTGCCTTATTATCCACCGGACTAGTCGGATTGACAGGTTGAAATATAGGATTAGTATTGTTATAAGGGCTAGCTTCCCCTAAATCATACAATGAAACTAAATTACGAAGTGTCTCGGTGCTCTGTGTACGATTGGTCACATATACCTCCACCCTAGTTACCGTAATTCCACTAGAAATTACAGGCAAATTCTTTAATGCCCGTTCATAATTATTCCTAAAATAGGACGATAAGAAAAAGTGACGATTTTCATCGTATTGATCTACCCTTACTTCAAAATTCTTTCCTTGAGTTCCACCCTTTAACATAATACAATCCTGCTTAGATCGCTGCTGAGCAGCCACGACAGTCATATCAAGCGCACCGAAACGTAACAAAGTTTTTATACCAAACAAATTCTGTACTCCAGGGATCAATTGAGAATTCAAGGTCCAGGAAGTGTTTCCAACTTCAATATTTTGTAGAATATCTTCTTCCTGTGTCCTCCAATTAAGTTTTAATTGGTTTTGAAAATTAAAACTAGCCTTCGTATCAAAATTGACGTTTAAGTTCAGCTTATCACCAATCTTTCCTTGAAAGTTAATTTGTGCTTGCTCATTAAAAAATAGATTACCCACATACCGTAATTGAACGGGAATTGCAGGATTATCTACATACTGGCCCATATACCCAACATCTAGCAATAAGGAACCATTAGGTTTAAAGGAAACTTCCGTTCCACCAAAAATGCGATCAATAGCTGGAGGTAATTCAATTTTAGGGAATAATCCTCTCGATTTTAAATTACTGCTTCCATCTAAACTTTTAGAATAAGTCTGCCAAAAGCTTCGATTAACATCCTGGTTTTGCAATCGATTATACGTGGTAAAATCAGTTGCATTGGCGGAGCCAGTCGCATCTTTTTGAATAACCAATTTATTATCTGACTCAAAAGAATAAGTAGAATTTGGCTTTTTTGAATAAATTGAAAAAGGAGACTTTGATGTCGAACGAATCGGCTTTTTTAAAGTCAATCTAGGTTTTTTACCTGATTTGGAAACAGAATCAACTTGAGAATAACTCGAAAAAGACAATACAAATCCTAATCCCCATAAAAGGAATAAAAAAAAGGAAAAAATATATCTATTTTCGGCTTTCAACTATCGCAAGGCTAATTTTATTAAATTTTCAACGGAAGCTTCTGGATTCGACTTTAAGATACTATCCAAACTCTTTTCAGCGGCCGTTCGAGGAATTCCTAAGGTAACTAAAGCCGCTAATGCTTCTTGCTTATTTCCAAAATGTGCATCGTGAGAAGCTATACCTGCTTCTACAAAAAGTGCATCTTTCTTACACTTATCCTTTAATTCTAAAATTACACGCTGAGCGGATTTAGAACCAATTCCCTTAATTGACTGAATCAGTGCAATATTTTCATTCATAATCGCAGAACGAATCTCATTAGAGGAAAAGGATGAGAGCATCACTAAAGCCGTACTCAATCCAATTCCAGATACAGATATCAAATCAAGAAATAATAATTTCTCATCCATTGAATGAAACCCAACCAAGGTATGAGAATCTTCTTTGACCTGCAAATGTGTATAAAGCTTACAAAGCTCTACTCCATCAGCTAATGCTGCATAGGTCTGTAAGGATATTTTAACCTCATAACCCACTCCATTCACATCGATAATCACATGCGCGCGATCTTTGTGAGCTAATTTACCTTTCAAATAAGCTATCATAATTACCTGCGTTTACGGCGTTTTTTAGATTTGGTTTTTTTCTTTTTCTTTTTCGTGACCTTTTTCTTTTTCTTAGTTGAAGTCAGTTTTTTCGATTTTTGAGAGGGCTTTATTTTCTCTAGCTTGAAATAAACAAGTACCTGCCCCTTTCTTAATTTAGAACCTTTGATTCTATTTATTCGCTTTAGTTCAGCAGTACTTAGTCCTAACTTCCTTGCAACCCTAGAAAGCGTTTCTCCACTCCTAACTTTATAGGTATGTCTTCTGGCAACAGGAGAGGGTTCTTCCACTGTCTGAGAAGTGTCTATTTCTATCAAATCAGGTGCTGTCAAATCTACCCTGGCTGAATCTAAAATTTGAGATCTATTCTTTTCGAAATAAGAAAAACGACTTCTAGGTATATGAATTTTAACCTGTTGCGCATTTTTAGGTAAAAAATGCGTTATGATGTGTGGGTTCAGACGCTTAAGGGTATCTAAAGAAAACCCTGTTAAACGTGATAAGGTAGATAAATTTAAATAACCACTGACTAAAATACTATCCTTGGGAATATCAATTACCCAGTTCTCTGGCTGAATAGAATGATCCCAATGGTAATTCATCATATACGTCATCGCAATAAACTGCGGTACGTAAGCTTTTGTCTGAGCGGGAAGGCAAGCATAAATACCCCAAAAATCATTCGAACCGCCACAGCGACGCATCGCTCTTTTCACATTAGAAGGTCCGGTATTGTATGCCGCTAAGGCAAGATGCCAATCTCCAAATGTTTTATATAATCGCTTTAAATACTGGCAAGCAGCATCTGTCGCTCTTTCCGCATCGAATCGTTCGTCAATATACTGATCCACCCGCATCCCAAAATCTCCTCTAGCTGTATAGGGCATAAATTGCCACAATCCACCTGCTCCTTTATTAGAAATGGCCTTATTTTCTAAACCAGACTCAATCAAAGACAAGTATTTCAATTCATCCGGCAAGCCATATTTCTTTAAATACTTCTCATATATTGGGAAATAAATATCCTTGCGCTCTAACATGCGCTGCGTGAAACTTGCCTTTCGAAAGGCAAAAATTTCCACAAACTGGTGCGTAATAATATTGTAATGTAACGGAATCTCATTCTCCAGCTTTTTTAACCGTTCTTGAATTAATCCTGGATCTATACTAAAGGCTGGTGGACCGCCCTGCTCTACTTTAGCTAACGAATCAATTTGTTTAAAATCATAGGCAGGTTGATATGCCCCAGTGATTTGGCCAAAGGAAATAGAGGAAATAAATAAACAAGAAAGAAGAACAATTCTATTCCAAATCATCGCTTAACAATTCGCCTACATTTAACATTTTATCCTCTTGAAATGGATTAGTCATCAATTGAAAACCCATCGGTAAACCTGAGGAATCCTTACCCATTGGTATCGATAAACCAGGAATCCCCGTGACGTTAGCTTGTACTGTAAATAAATCTCCTACATACATTTGAATCGGATCGAGTGTCTTTTCTCCTAGGCGATAGGCAGTCGAAGAGGTCGTAGGAGAAATGATAAAATCATACTCAGCTAAAATAGCGAGCGTTTTGTCTTGAATCAATCGACGTACTTTTTGAGCTTTCGTATAATAAGCATCATAATAATCAGCACTTAAAACAAAAGTGCCTAACATAATACGACGTTGTACTTCTTCTCCAAAACCTTCTTGACGCGTACGCTTGTAAAGCTGCATTAAATCAACAGGGTCAGCTGTTCGATGTCCAAACTTAACTCCATCAAATCGAGCTAAATTAGAACTTGATTCAGCCGTAGTCAACACATAATAAGTGGGTAATAACTGATCAATGTAAGGAAATTCAACCCCTTCCACCGAATATCCAAGAGCCCTTAATTTGTCCACCTGAGCTTCAAATGCCACTTTAATCTCCGGTTGTAGACTAGGATGTTCCACTACTTCCTTTATGTAAGCGATACGCTTTTTATCTTTCTGAACAGCAGGAATAGTTGAACTCAACGTACTATCCTGACCATCATCCCCTTTCATGATATCTAATACTAAACGAGCATCTGAAACATAGTTTGAAATAGGCCCAATCGTATCAAAAGAGGATGCGTAAGCGATTAATCCCCAGCGAGAGACTAAACCATAGGTAGGTTTTAATCCAACTACACCACAAAATGCGGCAGGCATGCGAATGGATCCACCCGTATCTGTACCTAAGGAAATTTGGCACATTCCTGCTTGCACCGCTACCGCGGAACCACCAGAACTACCTCCCGCTACATAGGCTGGATTCGCGAAATTCAGAACTGGACCATACGCCGAATTTTCATTTGTGCTGCCCATTCCAAATTCATCGCAGTTTTGACGCCCGATGATAATCGCATCTTCATCCAACAAACGCTGAACTGCCGTAGCGGAAAAAGTTGATTTGAAAGAATCTAATATTTTACTTCCAGCATACGAATGATGCCCTTTATAACAGAGTATATCTTTAATACCTATGACTAAACCTGCCAATTTCCCAGCGGTTCCAGCTTTAATTTTAGCATCAACATGAACAGCATGAGTCATCGCTTCCTCTTCATACACCTCTAAAAAAGCATTCAAAGCTTTATTATGTGCATGAATTTGATCCAAATGACTCACGACTATAGCAGAAACAGAAAGCTCGCCCGCTAACAATTTCTCCCTGATCTTCACATAGGGTTGACTCGTATAACTCATTAAAATTAGGAATCTATATAAACACAAAAGCATAGTTGAATTTCTTCAACTATGCAGATATAGGGAAATAGAGTGACTTATTCTTTCGTATCGTCTAACTCTTTATTGATTTGATCTTTCACATCATTCTTCGCATTTTGAAACTCGCGAATACCTTTTCCTAGGCCTTTCATTAATTCTGGTAGTTTCTTGCCTCCAAAAAACAACAAAATCAATAACCCAATCAGTAACATTTCGCCACCACCTAGGCTATTTAAAAATAAAAATATGCTTGCAGTCATCATATCGTGTTTTGTCTAAATTTTCGTAAATATATTTAAAAAAGGTTAATTATTCGTCTATTTAAAGATGTTTTTCAAACTCATCTAGCTCATCTTTGATCGCCTTCCCTACCCAAACTACAATGGCTAAATCATCTGCAAATCCGACTAAAGGCAAAAAGTCAGGGATAAAGTCAAAGGGCATCACAAAATAGAGTAAAGCGGCTGTGATTTTTACTAACGTTTTAACAGGTAGCTTAGTATAGGAACCTTGGACATAGGCCTTAATAAGTTCACTAAAAAGGATAATGTAGCGATTCAATAATTTTACAACAGTTAAATCGCTGGAAGCGGCAGTTTCTTGCACCTTTCTCAAAGCTCCTTTGATCAAAGATAATAAGCCTACTTGGTTTTGAGAAAAGAGCAATTCACTCTTATTCATTGCTTCTTTAAAAAAATGGGAGTCGACAATTCGCTTTACCCAAGTCCCAGATTGTGACATAATAATTTCGATTAATGCTTAAATATAATGAAATCATTTAAGGATTTGTCGTATTTTTGTATCGTTTTTTGAATCATACTTACCAAAAATTATAACAATGAAAATCACAGTAGTAGGAGCAGGTGCTGTAGGAGCAACTTGTGCTGACAACATTGCCAGAAAAGAATTGGCAGATGAATTAGTTTTATTAGATATCAAAGAGGGTATCGCAGAAGGTAAAACATTAGATATGTATCAAACAGCTAGCTTGTTAGGTTTTGATACAACGCTAATCGGATCTACTAGTGATTACACAAAGACAGCTAATTCAGATGTGGTGGTGATTACTTCAGGACTTCCACGTAAGCCAGGTATGACTCGTGAAGAGTTAATCGGAGTGAACGCTGGAATCGTTAAAAGTGTGGTTGAAAATATCTTAAAATATTCGAAAAACCCGATTATCGTTATCATCTCTAATCCAATGGATACGATGACTTATTTAACGAAATCGATTGCTGGATTAGATAAGCACCGAATCATCGGTATGGGTGGTACCTTAGATTCAGCTCGTTTCAAATGTTATTTAGCAAAAGCGATGGATGTATCTATCAATGATATCTCAGGAACTGTTATCGGTGGCCACGGAGATACAACGATGATTCCATTGAAGCGCTTAGCGACCTATAACGGTGTTCCTGTCTCTCAATTCTTAGATGATTCTACCTTAGACAAGGTCGTAGCTGATACGATGGTAGGTGGAGCCACTTTAACAGGTTTATTAGGAACTTCAGCTTGGTACGCACCGGGTGCTGCTGGAGCAGCTTTAGTGGAAGCTATCGTTCGTGATGAAAAGAAGATTATGGCTTGTTGTGTATCTCTTGAAGGAGAATATGGCCAAAAAGATATCTGCCTAGGTGTTCCTGTCGTTTTAGGCAAGAATGGTTGGGAGAAAATCGTAGACTATAAATTAACAGAAGACGAGCAAGCTGCGTTCAATAAATCAGCTGATGCGGTTCGCAATATGAACTCGGTATTAGAAAC
>CANLVU010000004.1 GCA_947494535.1 Cytophagaceae bacterium | reverse complement strand
GTAGAAAAATTCCCAACAGCCACTTTCGTTATCACTAAAGTAGCAGGTAACCAAGTAACTGGTAATTTAACAGTAAAAGGAATCACAAAATCAATCACTTTCCCAGCAGAAATCGCTGTTAAAGGTGGTAAAGTAACGGCGAAAGCCAACATCACAATCGATCGTACTGACTTTAACATCCGTTACGGTTCTAAGAAATTCTTCGAGTCGATAGGTGATAAGGCGATTTATGATGATTTCGCTCTTACCGTTAGCTTAGTTAGCGAATAATTTCAAAGTGCAATCTCTAAAACTGCCTCACGACAATGTTTTATGAGATTGCACTTTAAAATTTTCACTACTACCCTAACTCTTTCGCTCTCTTAATTGGGCGCTGGAGTAAAAGGAATTGATTTTATTAATTTGATAAATTATCAAGGGTTATTTGAAGAAGAATCTCTTCTCTTTAATCTCTTATCTATAATCTACCTACATGTCACTAATCGACTCATTATCCTGGCGTTACGCCACAAAAAGAATGACAGGAAACAAAGTTTCCACAGATAAAATTGATTCTTTATTAGAAGCAATCCGCCTTTCAGCATCCGGTTTTGGTTTACAACCGTATAAAATTTTGGTGATTGAAAACCCAGAATTAAAAGCAAAAATTCAACCAATTGCTTATGGTCAACCACAAGCGGTTGAATCATCGCATTTATTGGTTTTTGCAGCTTGGAATGATATTACTGAAGCTCAAATCGATGCTTTCATCCAATTAGTAGCAGATACGCGTGGTCTATCAGTAGAAATGCTAGGGGATTATCGGGGAGCAATTGCTGGTTCATTATTAGGTCGTCCAGTAGAGGCGAAAAGACATTGGGCAGCACGTCAAGTTTATTTAGCGATGGGTACAGCCCTTGCTGCGGCAGGTGAATTACAAATCGATTCCACGCCAATGGAAGGATTTATTCCAGCAAAATTAGATGAATTACTAGGCTTAGAAGCGATGGGATTACATTCTGTATTGATGCTAGCCGTAGGAGAACGTGATGCAGCTAATGACTTTATGGCAAATGCTGCTAAAGTTCGTTATGCAAAAGAAGATTTTGTGATTAATTTATAATCCACTTCCATACCAATAAAAAAGGCTCCGAAATCGGAGCCTTTTTTATTGAAGGTCAGTTAGAGATAAGATAGGTTTCAAATCAAGCTTTTTCCCCTCATCGAGTAATAAATCCCAACCTGATTCGAAATCATTCCGAATCAAACCCTCTAGGATAGCCTCGCGCATGGCAATTTTTATTAAGCCAATTTCGCGGCCGGGGCCTATGTCAAAAACTTGCATGATCACTTCTCCTGAGAAAACAGGCTGGAAATTACGTAATGAATCACTTTCTTCAACTTCTTTTAATTTCAGTTCTACGATATCGAAATTGCGCAAATAACGTTTTACTTTATCTCCATTTTTAGAGGTAATATCTGCCCTACATAGGGTCATCAAGGCCTCCAATTCCTCACCTGCTTCAAAGAGCAAACGCCTCAAAGCCGATGCGGTAATTTCTTCTTTAGACAAGGCGATGGGGCGCAAATGTAGTCGGACGAGTTTTTGAACCAGTTTCATTTTCTCGTTCAAAGGCAATTTCAAGCGTTTGAAGATATTCGGCACCTGACGGGCTCCCATATCTTCGTGCCCGTGAAAAGTCCAACCTTTTCCTTGAACGAAACGTTTGGTTTGGGGTTTGGCAATATCATGTAAAATTGCTGCCCAACGCCACCAAAGGTCATCGGTGTTATCTGAAATGTTATCTAAAACCTGCAGCGTATGGTAAAAATTGTCTTTATGGCCCTTACCATCTTCCGTATCCACTCCTTTCAATTTCATGAACTCAGGAAAAATGATAGGCAATATGTCGCATGCGTCTAATAATAAAAATCCATAAGATGGCTTTTTACATAAGATTATCTTGTTCAATTCATCCGAAATCCGCTCCATCGAAATAATCGCCAGGCGGTCTTTCTCTGTTTTCAAGGCTTCAAAAGTCTCTGGAAAAATGTCAAAACCTAGCTGAGCCGCAAATCGAACCGCACGCATCATGCGCAAAGGATCATCCGAAAAGGTAATGCCGGGGGCAAGAGGTGTTCGAATTAGTTTGGCTTTCAAATCGTCTAGACCATGAAATGGATCCAATAATAAACCCCAATAAGCCTGGTTCAATTGAACCGCCATGGCATTGATGGTAAAATCTCGGCGGTTTTGATCGTCTTCTAAAGTTCCCTCTTCCACCACTGGCTTGCGCGAATCGCGGTTATAGGATTCTTTACGAGCACCCACAAATTCCAGATCCCAGTCATCGACTTTGATCATTGCCGTGCCAAAATTCTTAAAAACCGACACGGCATGGTCTGGCAAATCAAATTCCTTTGCTACTTCTAAAGCCAAATCAATCCCCGAACCAATACAAACTACATCAATATCCTTGCATTCACGCCCTAAAATAGCATCGCGTACATATCCCCCAATGACGTAACTATCCAATCCCAAACGATCAGCTGCCAAACCGATTTTTTGGAAAATAGGATCTGCTACAATCTCCTTCCCTTCTTTCATGCTATCCTCTAATTAATTTATAATCGCCATTTAGGCCTAATTGTACAATTTTACTTGCTTTTTTTACAGCCCCCTCTCCTGCTGGATTCTTTAATATCCCAGCAACTCCAGCTACAATGGAAGGCGCAATGCCTGCAAAATTAAGCGGAGATGGCTCGCCAGAAAGGTTAGCCGAGGTAGAAACAATCCCTCTTTGGTAGCGATAAACTAAGCCTTTACAGAATTCATCCTTCACTAACCGAATGGCAATACTTCCATCTAGTCCTAGTAATAATGGGGATACATTCTTCCCTTTAGGATAGATGACCGTTAAAGGATCTTCCGCAAATTCAACTAAATCCCAGGCGATCTCAGGCACCTGCTCCACATATTCGCTCAATTGTTCCATTTTAGAAATCAATAAAATCAAGCCTTTATTGGCTGGTCTTTTTTTTAGTTCTAAAATTCTCTCCATCGCCTGCTCGTTCCGAACATCACAGCCTAAACCCCAAATCGTGTCGCTGGGATACAACAACACGCCTCCTGATTTTAAAGTTTGAATTGCCTCGTGGTACATATTTTGCATAATTAGGGCAAAGGTAAGATTAATTAATTCATTTCTGAGCATGAGAGGCAAGGTTTAGAGCGAATTTAGCTACCTTTGTAAATTGACAAATCAGACCATTTTTAATGTCGACCATTCAACAAACATTACAAGAACAACTAGCTAAAGGACTACACGAATTATTTAGCATCGAGGTTTCCGAAATCGTTTTACAAGAAACGAAAAAGGAATTCGAAGGTGCTTATACCCTAGTTGTTTTCCCTTATACAAAACAAGCTGGAAAGGCTCCAGCAGCCATTGCAACTGATTTAGGAGAGTATTTGATGGCGAATTGCGGAATTGTAAAAACCTTTCAAGTCGTTCAAGGATTTTTAAATATTTCCATTCACGATTCAGCTTGGTTAGACTTATTAGCCAGCGTTGCTTCCGATAAAAATCCTTTCCAAATTGAATCTAAAGGAGAAAAAGTACTCATCGAATACTCTTCTCCTAACACGAATAAACCCTTACATTTAGGCCATTTACGTAATAATTTCTTAGGCTTTTCTGTTGCACAAATCTTAGCGGCAGGTGGATACGATGTGGTCAAAACGAATTTAGTGAATGACCGAGGCATACACATCTGTAAGTCGATGTTAGCTTACCAACTTTTTGGCAATAATGAAACTCCTGAAACATCTGGATTAAAAGGCGATCACTTAGTGGGCAAATATTATGTGGCTTTCGATGTGGCTTATAAAGAAGAAATCGCCGAGTTAAAGGCGAAAGGACTCGAAGAAGAACAAGCTAAAAAACAGGCTCCTATCCTATTGAAGGCGCAAGAAATGCTTTTAAAATGGGAACAAGGTGACGAAGAGGTGATGAACCTTTGGAATACGATGAACGCCTGGGTTTTCGCAGGTTTTGAGAAGTCCTACAAAACCATGGGTGTTTCCTTCGACAAAATTTACCGTGAATCGAATACCTATTTATTAGGAAAACAAATTGTGGACGAAGGATTAGCCTCTGGAGTATTTTTCCAAAAGCCCGATGGCTCTGTTTGGATTAATTTAGAGGCGGAGGGATTAGATGAGAAATTAGTCTTGCGTAAGGACGGCACCTCCGTTTATATCACTCAGGATATGGGAACTGCCCAATTAAAATACACAGATTTCAAAGCTAGCCAATCGGTTTATGTCGTGGGAAATGAGCAAGATTACCACTTTGAAGTGCTTTTCCATATTTTGAAAAAATTAAATAAACCCTTCTCACAAGGTAATTTTCACCTCTCCTATGGAATGGTGGATCTACCTAGCGGTAAAATGAAATCCCGCGAAGGAACCGTGGTAGATGCCGATGATTTGATGGCGGAGATGATTCAAACGGCGAAAGATCGCACGCTAGAATTAGGAAAGATCGATGGTTTCACGGAGGTGGAATCAAACGAATTATTCCATAATCTGGGATTAGGTGCTTTGAAATATTTCTTATTAAAAGTAGAGCCTAAAAAACGGATGTTATTTAACCCTGAGGAATCTATTGATTTCCAAGGAAATACGGGGCCATTTATTCAATATACACATGCTCGGATTTGTTCGATCTTGCGCAAAGCTGGTACAATTAATTCGATAAATACAGATTCAGAATTAGCTAGCTCAGAACAAGAATTAATCTACCTACTGGGTGAATACAAAGCTATCATTGCAACAGCTGCGGCGAATTTTGCACCGTCTGTCATTGCAAATTATGCGTATGATCTTGCCAAAACTTTTAATAAGTTTTATAATGAGATGACTATTCTTTCAGAAGAAAATGAGGTGAAACGAAACATTCGAATTATCTTAGCTGACCTTACAGGTAAAACAATTCAGCATGCCACCTCGTTATTAGGAATAGTTTCACCTAATCGTATGTAATTTGAAACGTAAATATATTTACCTCATCCTTATAATTAGTATTATCATGATAGCAAGTTTTATGAAAATCGGATCGTTATTAACGGCTTTGGCCCTACCATTCACCCAAAAAACAGTCTTAAACAGACCAGAAAAAATGGAAATCACAGCAGCTTCTAATTTCCACTCCTTCAAAATGAAAGGTATTGATGGAAAAGAAATTGACTTCTCGCAATTTAAAGGCAAGAAAATCATCGTATTGAATACAGCCTCTAAATGTGGTTACACACCACAATATGCAGACTGGGAGAAATTCCACAAAGAAAACAAAGACATCGTGATTTTAGGTTTCCCAGCGAATGAATTTGGTGGACAAGAGCCAGGATCAAATGCAGAAATTTCTTCATTCTGCTCCCTTAACTATGGCGTTTCCTTCCAAATGATGGAAAAAGTGGTAGTAAAAGGATCCGGAAAATGTGATCTTTATCAATGGCTATCAGATAAGTCGAAGAATGGTTGGAACGAGAAAGAACCAAGCTGGAACTTCTGCAAATATGTGATTAATGAGAAAGGGGAATTGCAAAACTTCTTTGCATCTGGAATTAAACCTTCTAGCCCTGAATTCTTAGCTGCTATTGGTAAGTAATAATGAATAGATGGGTAGATGCGGCGAGGCCTAGAACCTTACCGCTAGCGGTTGGAAGTATATTATTAGGTAATTTTCTAGCTTATTCTGCCGGAAATTTTAATCTGCTGATAGCCGTACTTGCCATCTTAACTACCCTGTTATTACAAATACTTTCCAACTTCGCGAATGATTTAGGAGACTTCTCTAACGGAGTCGATAATGCAGATCGCAAAGTGGCTTTAAGAGCCGTTCAAACAGGAAAAATTAGTCAACAAGAGATGAGAACTGCTGTTATATGGACAGCAGTTCTTTCTTTTGTATCAGGTATCTCCTTATTGTTTTTTGGACTCAAGAATGCCCCCATTGAAGTCTGGGGCACATTTTTAGGCTTAGGGTTTGCTGCCATTGCTGCAGCCGTTGCCTACACAGTAGGAAAAAGACCGTACGGATATATGGGATTAGGGGATTTATCTGTTTTCCTGTTTTTCGGTCTAATTGGCACGCTGGGCACTTATTACTTACAGACTTATACGCTAAATTATGCCATTTTATTCCCAGCCTCAGGATGCGGTTTCTTGTCAGTGGCTGTTTTGAATTTGAATAATTTACGGGATATCGACAATGATATCAAAACGGGGAAAAACTCGATTCCCGTAAGAATTGGCAGAACCTTTGGATTTTATTACCAAAAAGCCCTCTATATTTTAGCCATTGCCTGCTTTTACGCGTATCCTTTTGTAGCTGGGTTGAAAATAGGCATAAATCAACAAGTACTTATCATAGGTATTTATCCCATTATTCAACTTTTCCGCGAACTGCACTCAGAGATGAGCTCCGAGCAAATAGATCCTTATTTAAAAAAGACAGCTTTGAGAACGCTCTTTTTGATCATCGTTTTTGGCGTGATACAAATTTTAACAAGCCAGTAATTTCGCTTATTTTTACAAAAAATAAGTATCTATGAAATTCAAAGTAGGCATTTTGGCCTTCGCCTTATTGGCTTGCCTTTTCTCGTTATCAGCACAGACAACGGAGATCAATCATTTGGAGATTGGTTTGAACCAAAATAAATCCGGCAATTACGCGGATGCCTTGCGCAATTTTAGTTTAGAAATTGAGAAAACTGCAGCCAACCCAAACTCTATTGCATTTTATAACCGAGGTTTTGCGAAATACAATTTAAAGGATTTTCAAGGGGCTATTTTGGACTTCAATAAAGCACTAGAATTAAAACCAAACTACTTTGAGGCGTTTATTGCCCGCGGCCAAAGCTACAGCAAACAAGATAACCACCCTTTAGCTATTCAGGATTATAACGAAGCGATTCGATTGAATCCTTTAGAAGGGACTGCTTATTTGAGTAGAGGGATTTCCAAAAACAAATTAGAAAACTACCGCGGTGCCATTACCGATTTCAATAAATCACTCGAATTATTGCCCGATTATGCTCCCACTTTAGCCGTAAGAGCCGATAGCAAATCAAAGTTAGGCGACTATATAGGTAGTATAGAAGATTACAATAAAGCGATTGAAATCACTCCTAAACGCACTAATTACCTTTCAGGACGCGCTTTTGCAAAGATGAAAATGGCGGATTTTAAAGGGGCTTTGGTAGATTTCACCGAAGTATTAAAATTAAGTCCGGAGAAAGCTGACGAATGGTATTATTCAGGCCTCTGTAAAGTGCAGTTGGAGAATTACAGAGGTGAAAATGGGGAGAAAGGAGCATTAGAAGATTTCAATAAAGCCTTAGAATTAGATCCTGAGAAAATCGAAGCGATTTATGGAAGGGGTTTTGTGAAAGCTAAATTAGGCGACCAACGCGCCGCCATGGAGGATTTTACGAAAGCAATAGAGTTTGGGAATAATGAAAACGCCAAAATTCTATATACCGCCAAACTAGGTAAAATTCAACTGGATGAAATCCGAAATGGCTTAGTTGATCGAACTAAAATGAGCGATATGAGTGCCGGAAGAGCTGAAGTATTTTTCCATAGAGGTTTAGCCAAAGCGAAATCAGGTGACCCGAAAAGTGCCATTGAAGATTATAACCGCTCCATTTCATTCTTGCCCACTTATGCAGAGGCTTATTTCCAACGCGGAATCGCTAAATCAAGTCTAGGAGATCAACGCAATGCCATTCAAGATTGCAACAATGCCATTGAATTGAACAACAAATTTGCCGAAGCCTATTTCATTCGCGGCATCATCAAACTTGCCTTGAATGACACGTCTGGCTGCTTAGATTTAAGTAAAGCTGGTGAGCTGGGTTACGCAGGAGCTTACAATGTGATCCGCGATTATTGCAACTAATAAGAAAGGCCTTCGATTAAGAAGGCCTTTTTTTTAGTCGAATCTTAAGTGTTTAACCGATTCCCCTGAATTAGCTAATTCTTCTAAGGAGTCTATGCCAATTTGTAAATGTTTATTCACAAAATTGGCTGTGACATTCTTATCACTTGCATCCGTTTTAACCCCATCAGGAGTCATTGGATTATCAGATACTAATAATAAGGCTCCATGTGGTATCTTATTCTTAAAACCGACAGTGAAAATGGTAGCGGTCTCCATATCAATACCCATGGCCCGAATATCAGACAAATAGGTTTTAAATACTTCATCATGCTCCCAAACGCGGCGATTCGTTGTATAAACTAAACCAGTCCAATAATCTAATTCGTGCTTTTTGATCATGGAGGAAACGGCACGCTGCAAGCGGAAGGAAGGTAGAGCTGGCACTTCTTTAGGCATATACTCATCTGACGTCCCTTCGCCACGAACCGCAGCAATAGGTAAGATCAAATCCCCCAAAGATAAATTCTTCTTCAAACCACCGCATTTCCCTAGAAAAAGAACAGCTTTAGGACTAATGGCTGATAAAATATCCATCACCGTAGCGGCCATAGGAGATCCCATTCCAAAATTAATAATGGTAATATTATGCGCTGTTGCAGTCTGCATGGGACGATCGAGGCCTTTTATTTCCACCCCAAATTTCTCCGCAAACATATCCACATAATTCTTGAAATTGGTCAATAAAATATACTGTCCAAAATCTTCCGAATTCGTCCCCGTGTACCGGGGCAACCAATTCTGAACAATTTCCTCTTTCGTTTTCATATTTATACGGTTCTTTGTGATGAATTAATAAAGCAAAAAGATTAATTTAGAGGTTATATCGATGAATAGATGATAAGCTCACCGGAAATTAACTTAGTCTTCCCTGCCTATTCTTACAAAGTAAAGAAAAACGAAGGAAAACTGTATATTTTAGAAGAGATCTCTAAGAAATATCGATTACTTACTCCTGAAGAATGGGTGAGGCAACATTGTTTACAATTTTTAGTTAATGACTTAAAATACCCTGCCACCTTGTTCCAAATTGAAGGAGGAATGAAGGTCGATAAATTAAATAGACGAACGGATATTCGCATATATAAGTCAAGTGGAGAGGTTTTTATGCTCATTGAATGCAAAGCGCCGCATATCGACATTAGCTTATCGACATTGCAACAAATTAGTCAATACCAGAAAACCCAGAAAGCTGAGTACCTAGTCATAACCAATGGCTTACAAAATATTATACTACATCATTCAACAAAAACTATCAACGAATTCCCCCCGTATTTATGAAAAAAATAGTAATTATTTTCCTAGGATTACTTTCTTTACCCGTTTTGGCACAGAAAAAACCTGCTCTTGTGGTGGGCATCGTTGTAGACCAAATGCGCTACGAATACTTGAATAAATTCTATGATCGCTATTCAGATAAAGGCTTCAAACGCCTGATGATTGAAGGAATTAATTGCAAGGATAATCACTATAATTACGCTCCTACGGTGACAGCAGCTGGACATGCTAGCGTATACACAGGAACTGTTCCTGCGGTACACGGCATAGTAGGCAATGAATGGATCGAAGTCTCTAACGGAAAAAAAATGTATTGCACAGAGGATTCAACCGTTCAAACGGTTGGTAGCAAAAGCAAAGCGGGTATGATGTCCCCTAAAAATCTTTGGACTTCTACCATTACGGATCAGTTAAAAATGGCTCAGAATTATAAATCTAAATCAATATCCATCGCACTTAAAGATAGAGGCTCTATTTTGCCTGGTGGACACACCGCAGATGCGGCTTATTGGTATGATTCTGCTGATGGGTATTGGATTAGCTCCTCTTTTTACATGAAAGAATTACCTACTTGGGTTCAGAAATTTAATGGAGAAGGTCGACCACAAAAATACATGAACCAAGGCTGGAATACGTTATATCCAATTTCGACCTACACACGTTCTGCCGAAGATGATAGTCCATATGAGAGCAAATTACCTAAAGAAAAATCATCCGCATTTCCGCACGACTTAAAGGGAGGAAATGCTTTAGAGGTCATTCGAACGACTCCTTATGGCAATAATTTAACGAAGGAATTTGCTCTAAAATCGATTGAAGAAGAGAAACTAGGCAAAAATGGAACGACCGATTTCTTAGCCATCAGCTTCTCATCTACAGATCACGTGGGTCATTCTTTTGGACCTCAATCGATTGAAATAGAAGATGTCTATTTGCGTTTAGATCAGGATATCGCTGATATTTTAAGCTATTTAGATGCAAAATTTGGAAAGAACCATTATTTAGTGTTTTTAACGGCAGATCATGCGGTGGCAGAAATACCCTCTTATATTCAAAGTAAGCGTTTACCAGGAGGCGTGTTTGACACAGGGAAAGCGTTAAGTGAGGCAAAAACAGCCTTGATGAAGGAATTTGGAGATGTAGAGATAATAGCTGGAAATGAAAATTACCAAATCTATTTAAATCAGGCTAACCTAGACAGATTACAGATTTCGAAGGAGGCTGTAGGCAAGGTTTTGGAGAAGTCATTCAAAAAACAACCTGGTTTTGCTGAATTAGTGAACATGAGAGAGGCTGCTTCCAGCCCCATACCATCGCTTTACCGTGAAATGATCACGAATGGCTACAACCAACACAGAAGCGGGGACTTTATGTATTTATTAAAGCCTCAATGGTTCTCATCTAGCTACAAAACGGGAACGACACATAGTAGTTTATATGCGTATGATACCCACGTTCCCTTGTTATTTTTCGGATGGAACGTAAAACCAAAAGAAATAAACCAAAGAACAAACATAAGTGACATCTCCAGCACCTTAGCGAATTGGTTAAAAATAAATGAACCCTCTGGAAGTATTGGTAAAGTAATTCAGTAAAAATATGAAAATAGCTGTTGTAGGAACCGGATATGTAGGTTTAGTCACTGGAACTTGTTTCGCTGAAACAGGAAACCACGTTACTTGCGTAGATATCAATGAAGAGAAAGTAAAACAAATGCAGGCTGGTATAATCCCTATCTATGAGCCTGGTTTAGAAGATTTGTTCAAAAGAAATACAGAAGAAGGGCGTCTAGATTTTACTACTTCTTTACAAGAGGGTATTAAAGGAGCAAAAGTCATTTTCCTAGCTCTTCCTACCCCTCCTGGTGCGGATGGTTCGGCGGATTTAAAATACATTTTGCAAGTGGCGGATGATTTAGGTCCACTCCTATCGGAATATGCGGTTATCATTGATAAAAGTACCGTTCCAGTGGGCACATCCGAAAAAGTACATTCAGCTATTGCTAAAAAGGCCAAAGTCGATTTCGATGTCGTTTCCAATCCGGAATTCTTACGAGAAGGCGTAGCCGTTGAAGATTTTATGAAACCGGATCGTGTCGTTATAGGTACGCAATCAGAACGAGCAAAAGACTTGATGTCGCGCTTATATGCGCCATTAGTTCGCCAAGGCAATCCAATCATCTTTATGGATGAACGTTCGGCAGAATTAACTAAATACGCAGCAAACGCATTTTTAGCGACTAAAATCACCTTCATGAATGAGATCGCTAATCTGTGTGAACTCGTAGGTGCGAATGTGGATGAGGTGCGCAAAGGAATTGGAACAGATTCACGGATCGGGAAACGCTTTTTGTTTGCTGGTATCGGCTACGGAGGTAGCTGCTTTCCGAAAGATGTGCAAGCACTGGCTAAAACTTCGGCAGAAAACGATTACGAGTTTAAAATCCTAGACTCGGTTATGAAAGTAAATGAGAATCAAAAAACGAAACTCATTCCTCACCTTGCGAAACATTTTAAAGGCGATTTAGCAGGGAAGAAAATAGCAATGTGGGGTTTAGCATTCAAACCTTATACCGATGATATTAGAGAGGCTCCCTCTTTATACAATATTGATGCATTACTCGAATTAGGTGCATCGGTTAGCGCCTATGATCCAGAGGCAATGAATCATGTTCGAAATCTTATAGGAGATAAAATTACCTTCACCAAGAATCCTTATGAAGCTTTAGAAGGTGCAGATGCCTTACTAATCGTGACAGAGTGGCCACAATTTAGAACACCTGACTTCGAGAGAATGGATAGTTTATTAAAAAACAAAGTCATTTTTGACGGAAGAAATTTATACGAATTAAGCCAAATGCAGGAACTAGGATATACTTATTATTCCATCGGCCGTCAAACTATACACTAATATGAAACGAGTTTTAATCACCGGCGGAGCTGGATTCCTAGGTTCTCATTTATGTGATCGCTTTATCAAAGAAGGATATCACGTGATCGCGATGGATAATTTAATCACGGGTGACCTAAAAAACATCGAACATTTGTTCCATTTAAAGCAATTTGAATTCTATCACCACGATGTATCGAAGTTCATTCACGTACCAGGTGAATTAGATTATATCTTGCATTTTGCATCGCCTGCCTCTCCTATTGACTATTTAAAAATCCCGATTCAGACATTGAAAGTGGGTTCTTTAGGGATACATAATTGCCTAGGTTTAGCTCGTGTGAAAAATGCGCGCGTATTGATTGCCTCTACTTCAGAGGTTTACGGAGATCCTAATGTGCATCCTCAACCGGAAGAATACTGGGGGAATGTGAATCCGGTGGGACCTCGTGGCGTTTATGATGAGGCAAAACGCTTTCAAGAAGCCATGACCATGGCCTACCACACCTATCATGGCTTAGAAACGCGTATTGTTCGGATATTCAATACCTACGGTCCACGCATGCGATTGAACGACGGACGTGTATTGCCTGCCTTTATAGGACAAGCCTTGCGTGGAGAAGATTTAACGATGTTTGGAGATGGCTCACAGACGCGTTCGTTCTGTTATGTAGATGATCTAGTGGAAGGCATTTATCGCCTCTTATTGAGCGATTATGCACAACCAGTAAATATTGGAAACCCGGATGAGATTACGATCAAAGAATTTGGCGAGGAGATTATCAAATTAACGGGTACATCGCAGAAATTAATCTCTCTCCCATTGCCTACAGATGATCCCAAACAACGTAAGCCAGACATTACAAAAGCACGCAGCATTCTAGGCTGGGAGCCTAAAGTGAGTCGTGCGGAGGGTTTGAAGATCACCTACGATTATTTCAAGTCGTTGAGTAAGGACGATTTGTTTAGAATGGCGCATCACAAAGAGTTTTAATTTTATTTGTTCCAAATTTGTGCTGCGCAATAAATTTCGGAACAAACATAAATTAAAACTTCTTTCAAAGTAAAAAAACAAGATGTCAGAAAATATCAAATTAACTTCCTTTAGCCACGGCGCAGGGTGCGGATGTAAAATATCGCCACAGATTTTGGATCAAATCCTCAAATCTGATAAACCGAAAGCCTCTCATCCGCTTTTATTAGTCGGAAACGAGAGCCGGGATGATGCGGCAGTATTTGATTGGCAGAATGGCGAGGCGGTTATTTCGACGACGGATTTCTTTATGCCGATTGTGGATGATCCTTTTGATTTTGGAAAAATTGCGGCGACAAATGCCATTTCAGATATTTATGCCATGGGCGGAAGTCCTATGATGGCCATCGCAATTCTAGGCTGGCCTATTGATAAGTTAGCCCCCGAAGTTGCAGCACAAGTTTTAGAAGGTGGACGCGCGGCTTGTGCGGAAGCTGGAATCCCATTAGCGGGAGGTCATTCGATTGATTCTCCTGAACCAATCTTTGGGCTTGCTGTGACTGGAAAGGTGCGAAAAGAGCATTTAAAACAAAACGATACGGCTACAAAAGGCTGTATGCTTTATTTGACAAAGCCTTTAGGGGTGGGTATTTTATCTACAGGACAAAAACGAGGCATCGTCAGTCCTGCTGATTTAGCCCGCGCAGTGAAGCAGATGAGTACGTTAAATAGCTTTGGAGAAAAACTAGGTCCTCTAGCATATGTCAAGTCTCTAACGGATGTGACAGGTTTCGGACTGTTTGGACATTTAGTGGAGATGGCGGATGGTTCAGGACTAAGTGCTAAAATTGCGTTCGAAAACTTACCATTGCTACCTAATATAGATCATTATTTAGACCAAAAGTGCTTCCCAGGTGGAACAGCACGTAACTTAGCGAGCTATGGCGAACGTTTGAGTGAGGAAATTTCTGAGCGACAAAGATATATCGGCGCTGACCCTCAGACTTCTGGCGGATTATTAATCGCTGTGGAAGCGGAACATACGGCTGAATTCGAAGCATTTGCACTTGAGAATGGATTTGAATTAAGCCCAATTGGAGAATTAACAGAACGCAAAGAAAAAGCCATTTACTTAGCTTAATGAAATTATTCTTTCGCGCACTAGGGGAAACAGGAACGCCGGTCATTATTCTACATGGAATTTTTGGCACATCTGATAATTGGCTCGGTTTTGGAAAAGCCATTTCAGGAACTCACCGGGTATTTTTAGTGGACCAAAGAAACCACGGACAATCGCCCTGGGGAGATGAATTCAATTACGAGGTAATGGCGCAGGATTTATTGGAATTCATTCAGGACCAACAATTAGAAAACCCCATCCTCATCGGACACAGTATGGGTGGCAAAGTGGTGATGCAATTCGATTTATTACATCCGGGCATCGCTTCTCGCATTGTTATTGTCGATATCGCTCCTAAATTCTATCCGGTACACCACACACACATTTTGGAAGGATTAAACAGCTTAGATTTAACCACACTTGAGAGTCGCCAAGCAGCGAATGAGCATTTGAAACGCTTTGAAGAAAAAGAAGGTGTGCGGCAATTCCTCTTAAAGAACCTCTACCGTAATGCGGAGCAGCAATTTGCGTGGAGAATTAATCTAAAAGTAATCACAAAAAACATTGATGTCGTGGGGCACGAATTATTCGTTCCTGCTACCTCAAATACCGAAACGCTTTTCATTAAAGGAGCGGATTCACATTATATTCAACCAGAAGACGAGCGATACATTGCAGAAATTTTCCCTAATTTTGAGGTTGTAGAGATTCCAGGTGCGGGCCATTGGGTGCAAGCGGACCAGCCTGAGCTATTTCTGCAGGCGTTTCAACCGTTTTTATGAAAATATTTCTCATCCCTTGTCCGATTGCCGAAAACACTTCATCCGAAGTCCTAAGCCCCCAAATCTTAGCGGCCCTACAGCAGACAACCCATTTTTTAGTCGAAAATGTGCGGACGGCAAGGCGATTCATCAGTGAATTGAAACTAGGGATTCAGATTGATAGTTTGGTTTTTGAGGTGTTAGATAAAGATACCCAGCCTAAAACGGTTACAGATTTTTACAAAAAACACAATTCAGTCGAATATATTGGTGTTATTTCGGAAGCTGGTTGCCCGGGCGTTGCAGATCCAGGTGCTCTTGCAGTTTCTATCGCACAAGAGCAAAACATCGAGGTTATTCCTTTAGTAGGCCCCTCTTCTATCCTATTAGGATTAATGGGATCAGGTTTTTCAGGCCAAAGCTTTGCTTTCATTGGCTATCTTCCTATCGACAAAGCAACTCGAATTCGGAAGATCGAACAACTAGACAGAGATGTCGCTAAATGGGGCCAAACACAAATTTTCATCGAAACGCCTTACCGAAATAATGCGTTATTAGAAGATCTAATTGCACATTGTACTCCAGATTCCTTAATTTGCGTCGCCTGTGATGTAACTGGGCCCACCGGTTTTGTCCAAACAAAAAAGGCAAGTGACTGGGCAAAATCACAACCTGATTTACACAAAAAACCATGTATCTTCCTTTTAGGTAAATAAATATGATCTTCCATCAAGCCTTCACCCTAAATCAATTTCGAGAAAATACCTATATCATTTGGGATTCCCAAGGAATAGGCATTATCGTAGATCCGGGATGCTACACTTTTGAGGAGCGTCAAACACTAAAAAGCTTCATTGAAGAAAAAAACATTACGTTAACACATATTCTAAATACCCACGCGCATATCGATCACGTATTAGGTGTGGAGTATTTTAGACAAGAATACAAGATCCCATTTTACCTTCATCCTAAAGATGAACCTTTGTTAAAAGATTCAGCGAATCGCGCTCAAGTGTATGGCTTCCCTCATTATCAAGCTTCTGAAGTAGATGTTTGGTACGAGGACGATCAAATTCTGCAGATTGGCGAAATGGAAATCAAGATTTTATTCGTGCCAGGTCATGCGCCTGGACATATCGCTTTGTATTTTGAAAAAGAAGGCCTTTTGTTTGATGGAGATGTATTATTTAGACAAAGTATTGGCAGAACTGACTTCGCATTATGCAATCACGCTGATTTAGTTCACAGCATTCAAACGAAATTATATACCTTACCTGAATCAACAATTGTTTACCCTGGACACGGGGGAAGCACGACCATCGGTCAAGAAAAAGTATCCAATCCATTCGTAAAAGCATGAAAAAAGAAATCCCTAACCTTTTAACACTCGGCAATTTGCTGGCAGGCTGCATCGGACTTTGGTTCGTGATGCAAGGCGATTTAGTAAGTGCCTCCTATTGCATCTTCATTTCGCTCATTTGTGATTTTTTCGATGGATTTTTAGCGCGCGCTTTACAAGCTTATTCTGATCTAGGTAAAGAACTAGATTCCTTGGCGGACATGGTCTCTTTTGGAGTTTTACCTGCCTTTATCCTGTTTGCTTTAGTGGAACAAAGTTGTGGAACTCAATGCACGGTAGGATTATTTGGGTTCTATAAGCCTTTTATGGTTTTTGCCTTGGCTTTGATGTCAGCCTATCGTTTGGCCAAATTCAATATTGATACCCGCCAAAGCGATCAATTCATCGGAGTTCCTACTCCAGCAAATGGACTTTTAATTGCTTCCTTACCCTTGATTCTTCATTTTCAGCCTGAATACAGCGCCTACATTTTATCATTCAAAGGTCTATTGATTTATGCGGTAGTGATGAGTTATCTATTAGTCTGCGAATTGCCTTTATTAGCGTTTAAGTTTAAGACCTGGGATTGGAAAAGCAATCAAGTAAAATTCATTTTCCTAATCTTTTGCATTGCTGCCCTTGTTATGCTTAAATTTGCAGCAATTCCGGTTTTAGTGATCGCATACATCCTACTTTCCGGCCTTATTTTCCTTTTAAATCCAAACAAATAATGAAATTCTTAGCTGAAATCAACGTAATGCCTCAAAAAGAAATCCTTGATCCTCAGGGGAAAGCGGTACTTATTGGCTTACAAAACTTAGGTATTAACCAAGTGGCAGGCGTTCGTATTGGCAAGCACATCACATTAACCGTGGATGCAGCTTCTGAAGCTGAGGCAAATGAGGTCGTTACTAACGCTTGCAAGAAATTGCTAGCGAACTTGATTATGGAGGAGTTTGAGTTTACGTTAACAGCTCAATAAGAGCTTAAAACTGGCCTGTATGCAATAAAACAAGCGTGCAGGCCTCTTCTGTTTGAATCCCCGCTTTTTCTAATTCTCTTTCTAATTCCGGACTTTCTGTACCGGGATTAAAAATAACACGCCTAGGGGCTAATGACTTAAGATAGTCATAAAGACCATCCTGATTCGCAGGTCCTACGTAAAGTGTCACTGTATCGATATCTTGTAGCAAAGGTTGATCCTGCTGAATGGTAAGGCCTAACACCTCCCCTATCTTAATTCCCACTAAAGAAACCTCATGTCCGTGCTGCAATAACAATTCCGTTGCGATATAGGCATATCGACTCGGATTCGTACTGGCACCGTAGACTAGAACCTTCATTAGAATAATTTTTCTGCAATAGCCCGAACGCTATCTGATTTACTCATCGTATAAAAATGCAAGGCAGGCACACCCGCTTGAATTAATTCCTTGCCTTGTTGCACCGCCCATTCAATCCCTAATTGCTTGATGGCCGCATTATTCGTGCACTTACGTGCCTCTGACACAAATTCAGCAGGAATTTCTAAATGGAAAATCTCCGGCAGAATCTCTAATTGACGCTCTGTTGCTAAGGGTTTTAATCCCGGGATAATAGGCACTTTAATGCCTATTTCTCGACATTTTTTGACAAAATCAAAGTATTTCGAATTATCAAAGAACATCTGCGTCACAATATAATCTGCACCCGCATCTACTTTTTGCTTTAAGTATCTCAGATCTTGATCAAAAGAAATTGCGTCAATATGCTTCTCTGGATAACCAGCAACCCCTATACAGAAATTCGTAGGTAAGGATTCCGTTTCTTCGTGCAATAATATTCCTTGATTCATCGCCGCCACTTGCGCCACTAATTCGTTCGCAAAGGCATGGCCACCCGGTTTAGGTATAAAATGGCTTTCGCCTTTTTCTTGATCACCTCGCAATAATAGCACGTTTTCGATCCCTAAATAATGTAAATCAATCAGAAAATCTTCTGTTTCCTCCTGTGTAAAACCGCCACAAATAACGTGAGGTACCGCTTCGATTTGAAAACGTTGAATGATGGAAGCACAAATCCCCAAAGTCCCCGGACGCTTGCGGACAGGAATGCGCTTAGAAATGCCATCAACCACTTTATCGACATATTCTTCCCGGTGATACGTCACCTCAATAAAGGGTGGTTTAAACTCCATTAAAGGCTCAATGTGCGACATTAATTCTCCCAAGTGCTGGCCTTTCATCGGTGGAATAATCTCGATCGAGAAAAGTGTTTTTCCCGCCGCTTCCTCAAAATATTTCGTAATCTTAGTCATAATTCAATACGGGACTTAACCATTTTTCGATGTCGTCTAGGGACATGCCTTTGCGTTTCGCATAATCTGTTACTTGGTCTTTAGCAATCTTACCTAAACCAAAATACGTACTCTCCGGATGTGAGAAATAGAATCCAGACACCGCAGAGGCCGGATACATCGCATAACTCTCCGTTAATTGAATTCCAATTTGCTTTTCCGCATCTAATAATTCGAACAAACGTTTCTTCTCCGTATGATCAGGGCAAGCCGGATAACCTGGAGCAGGACGAATTCCGTCGTATTTTTCTGAAATCAACTCTTCATTGCTTAAATGCTCTTCAGAAGCATAGCCCCAGAATTCTTTACGAACACGCTCGTGCAATAATTCTGCAAAAGCTTCCGCTAAACGATCCGCTAAAGCCTTGACCATAATCGAGTTATAATCGTCATGCTCTTTTTCGTATTTGTCCAAAAGCGCCTCGATTCCCAGACCTGTCGTCACCGCAAAGGCACCGACATAATCCGTCTCACCCGAGTTTAATGGGGCTACAAAGTCACTTAAACAACGGTTAGGAAGCGCACTTGCTTTTTGGCCTTGTTGACGTAAATGGTGTAACCATTGGCTCTTGTCTGAAGATTCGTCTTTGTGTTGAATATCATAGGAAACCTGCTTGTGCGAACCGTGCTTTTCACAAGCCGCCTCTAAGGCCTTCTCTACATAATCATGTAAGATGATGTCATCTCCCAGCGAGTTCGCTGGGAAGAAACCTAAAGCTGCTTTCGCTTGCAGGGATTTATCAGCTATAATCTCTTTTAATAAAGCCTGTGCATCATTGAATAATTTTCTTGCCTCAGTTCCTACTACTTCGTTATCAAAAATGCGCGGATACTTACCTGATAATTGCCAAGTCGAGAAGAAAGGAGTCCAATCAATGTATTTCGCTATTTCTTCTAAGGAATAATCTTCAAAGTACTTCACTCCTAAGAACGACGGTTGCTTCGCTTTGAATCCTGTCCAATCAATTCCACTCGATTTCGCACGAGCCTGATCGATGGATAAGTAATTTTTTTCTTGTTGACGGGCTGCATGAGCCGTTCTCAATTCGGCATATTCCGTTTTAATCTCGTTAAAGATCTCTTGTGATGTCAATTCACTTTGCAATAATCGACCAGCAACTGGTACAGAACGGGAGGCATCCAACACGTGAATCACCGGTCCTGAATAGTGAGGATCAATTTTCACCGCGGTGTGAATACGAGATGTTGTGGCTCCACCGATCAATAAAGGCACCTTGAAGCCGAGACGCTCCATTTCTTTAGCCACATACACCATCTCATCTAAAGAAGGCGTAATCAAACCCGATAAGCCGATAATGTCAACGTTATGCTCTTTCGCAGCTGCTAAAATTTTATCACAAGGCACCATCACGCCGATGTCGATCACCTCGTAATTATTACAGGCCAAAACAACGCCCACAATATTCTTTCCAATATCATGCACATCACCTTTCACAGTCGCCATCAATATCTTTCCAGCAGATGAACTCTCCCCACCTTGTTTTCCTGCCTCAATAAACGGCAATAAATAAGCTACCGCCTTCTTCATCACCCGAGCCGATTTCACCACCTGTGGCAAGAACATTTTCCCTTCTCCAAACAAATCCCCCACCACGTTCATCCCATCCATCAAAGGACCTTCAATCACCTGAATCGGGCGCTCCACTAATTGACGCGCTTCCTCGACATCTTCATCAATGAATTCTGTCAAACCTTTAATCAAGGCGTGTTCTAAACGCTTATTCACCGGATTCTTTCTCCAAGCATCATCTACCACTTGCTCTTTGCCTGCGGATTTAACTGTTTCCGCATAAGTCACTAATTTCTCTGTTGATTCTGGATTTCTATTTAATAATACATCCTCGCATAGATCACGAAGCACCGCATCAATGTCATCGTAAACACCTAATTGACTGGCGTTTACAATTCCCATATCCATCCCCGCCTTAATCGCATGGTACAAGAAAACCGTATGCATCGCTTCCCGAACTAATTCGTTTCCTCGAAAAGAGAAAGAAATATTAGAAACACCACCCGATACTTTCGCATGAGGTAAATTCTCTTTAATCCATTTCGTCGCGCGAATAAAATCAACTGCATAATTATTATGCTCCTCAATTCCCGTTGCGACAGTTAAAATATTCGGATCGAAAATAATATCCTGAGCTGGTAAACCCACTTTATTCACCAAAATATCATAAGCTCTTTTGCAAATCTCAATGCGACGCTCGTAGGAATCAGCTTGCCCCGTTTCATCAAAGGCCATGACCACCACGGAAGCACCGTACATCTTCACCAAATTCGCTGATTCAATGAACTTCTCTTCTCCTTCTTTCAGTGAAATCGAGTTGACGACCGATTTACCTTGCACACATTTTAAACCTGCTTCGATTACTTCCCATTTCGAGGAGTCAATCATAATGGGTAAACGCGCGATATCTGGCTCAGACATCAATAAATTCAAGAATTGTGGCATCATCTTGACACCATCAATCATTCCCTCATCCATGTTGATATCCAAAATCTGCGCTCCTCCATCCACTTGCTCACGAGCCACGGCAATGGCTTCTTCAAATTTTTCTTCGCGAATTAAACGGGCAAATTTCTTCGAACCCGTCACATTACATCGCTCTCCAATATTTACAAAATTGGTTAATTCCGTAATTTCTAAAGGCTCTAAACCAGATAATTTCTGATTATCGTTAGCCTCAGGAATGACGTGTGGTTTGTGTTTAGAAGCCACTTCCGCTATCGCTTGAATATGCGCTGGAGTCGTTCCGCAACAACCTCCAATAATATTCAAAAAGCCATTGGCTAAGAAATCATCGATAATAAACGCCATTTCTGCAGGCGATTGATCGTATTCTCCCATTTCATTCGGCAAGCCCGCATTCGGGTGAGCAGAAACTAAGAAAGGGGATTTATCATTCAAAGTCTTCACGTAAGGACGCATTAAATCTGCTCCTAAAGCACAGTTCAAGCCTACTGAAAGTAAAGGCATGTGCGATACTGAAGTCAAGAAGGCTTCCGTTGTTTGGCCCGATAAAGTACGCCCTGAGGCATCCGTAATCGTACCTGAAACCATCACAGGTAAATAAGGCTTCGAAGGATCCTTTTTAAAGTATTGATCGATAGCAAACAAAGCTGCCTTCGCATTCAAGGTATCAAAAATCGTTTCAACTAAGAGCAAATCAGCCCCACCGTCTACTAAACCACGAATTTGTTCGGTGTACGCCTCAACTAATTCATCAAAAGTAACCGCTCTGAAACCAGGATCATTTACGTCTGGAGATAAGGAAAGAGTGCGATTTGTCGGCCCAATAGATCCGGCGACATATCGAGGTTTAGATGGGTCTTTGGCCGTATATTCATCCGCCACTTCGCGAGCAATCTTAGCTGATTCGAAGTTTAATTCATATACCAATTCCTCCATGTGGTAATCTGCCATGGCAATGGAAGTCCCAGAGAAGGTATTTGTTTCGGCAATATCTGCCCCAGCGGCAAAATATTTTGCGTGAATTTCTTTGATTACATCCGGACGAGTGATCGATAATAAATCATTATTTCCCTTTACTTCGTGTGGGAAATTCTTGAATCGGTCACCCCGATAATCGGCATCCGTTAAATTATATTGTTGGATTAAAGAACCCATTGCGCCGTCAAGAATTAAAATCTTTTCGCGTAATACGTCTTTTATATTCGGTCTTTGCATGTAGAGGAATGACTTTGGGACAGTTATTTATGCCAAAAATCTAGCAAATATACCGCTTTAAAGGCTAAATGAGGCCCATTTTTAAAATTTTTTCTACATCTTCCGGGGAATCAATTCCTATCGTTTCAAATTGCGTTTCGATGGCCTTAATTCGAATACCATTTTGAACCCAACGCAACTGTTCTAAAGATTCAGCCAGCTCTAAAGAGGTAGGCCTTAATGCGCTTAAACCGGGCAAAATATCTGCCCGATAAGCATATAATCCGATATGTTTGTAAAAAGTATGTTTTCCTAACCAATCTGTAGGATCAACGCCTCGTAGAAAAGGAATCGTTTGACGTGAAAAATACAAAGCATGCCCTTCTTCATCGCAGACAACTTTAGGGGTATTTACATTAAATAGCGTTTCTGTGTCTGTAACTTTCTTGATCAGCGTTAAAATAGGTGCCCCGGACGCAAATCCTGCAGCGACCTCTCTAAGTTGTTCAGGCTCTATAAAGGGTTCATCCCCCTGAATATTAATAACATAATCCACCGATTCGCCTAAGCGACTCAAAACCTCTGCACAACGATCCGTACCAGTCATGTGGCTAGTGGACGTCAACATAACCTCCGCACCGAAACCTTGCGCCGCATCAAAAATGCGTTGATCATCGGTCGCGATAACAATTCGATCAAAGCCATCTACGGCCTTCACTCGCTCATAAGTTCGCTGAATCATTGGCTTTCCTCCTAAATCAACTAAAGGTTTACCAGGGAAACGAGAAGATGCGAAACGAGCCGGAATAATCGCGACTACCTTTTTGCCATGCAGCATAATAAATACGTTTTTTCGATAGATTTTTGCCAAATTTGCACATAATTTCCAAACATTCGATCCTTTGTCCACATTTTTTGAACATTCCTTTTCTGAACCAATCTGGAGTATCCGCTACTGGGGATCTGTTGAGGAACCTCGTTTATGGATTGAAACAAGGGGGAATGGAGAAGCTTTTTGGCATTCACATCAACTAGGGTCCAAATCGGTTCAACTACTAGGCAAAGCTCCCTCCGATTATGCACAATTAAACTTTCAACAAGGTTCAGAGAACGAAGCCGTATTTATCAAATTACAGCAAGCAAAAAACCCAGGTATTGAGTCCGTTCAAACCTATTCGTTAGAGCCTTTAAAGTTGATTAAAGAGGAAAAACCGCGTCCAATTATCGCGGAAAATGCCTATACATTCCAAGTACCACAGCATTACGAAGAAAGCCAAGAATATTTCAAAGATTTTCAAGCCTTCTTTCAAAAGCAATTCAACGAAACGATTGCGAAAGGACTAGATTATTTTGAAGGCAATGATAAGCTATTATTTTCTTATTATCTTTACGACAATGGCTGGAAAAACTACCTTCGGGTCTGTGATTTGGCATTTAATACAATCCTTTTAGAAAAAATAGCTGAAGGAGACTCCATCGGATATCAAACCTTTACACTACTCAATGAACAATTGATTTTTATAAAGGATAAACTGAAATTGAAGATTTATGAAAAATTATAAACTAACCCTACTAATCGCTTTTTTATTCGGATTAAATCTGACTATGAAGGCGGCAAGCACTTTAGATTCTTTAGGCTTAAAAAAGGAGAATAATAAGACCTTTTTATTGTTTAAAGTAGGTCCTAAACAATCTCTTTTTTCTATCCTAAAACGCTATAATTTATCTTTAAACGAATTCAAATCTGCCAATACAGACGTTCAAATACCGGTTAAGACAGGTGAAATAGTCTACATTCCATTGCATTATCTAGAGGAAAGTAATCCTGCACCGAAAGTTATCGAGGAAAAGGTAGCTGAAACGCCGATTAAGGCAGCAGAAATTCATATCGTGGCCCCTAAACAAGGATTGCTTTCTGTAGCTAATATGCATAAAGTAACCATGGCAGAATTGCGAAAATGGAATAATTTGACATCAGATCGTTTGCAAGAAGGACAACGATTAATCGTTTCTGATCCTGCTAGTTCGACATCGAGTATCGCGGTAGATAAATCAAGTTTATTACCTGCAAAAGCTGCTACAGTTACTGCCACAACCTCAATAGAGGAGACAACACCTGTTAAAGAAAAAGGACCAGAGGATATCAAAAAGAAAATTGAAACAGGCATCGCTGAATTAATTGATGTACCTGACAATTCGGGAAAATTCCTTGCACTACACCGATCAGCCCCTATTGGAACCTTAGTATTAGTTAAGAACCTAACGAACAATCAAAGTATTTGGGTGAAGGTAATCGGGCGTTTACCGAATGGGGATAGCAAAGTAATCATTAAACTATCTCCTAAAGCTTTTGAAAAGTTAAATGCCGTTGATAAGCGTGTTAGAGCTGAAATCTCCTATTTATTACAGTAATATGAACAAGAGAAAAAGGCCTATTACTGCAGGTCATGTAGTTTTTGAGGTATTATTTATACTTTCTTATCCCTTCATAGCTGCGTTTTCGGTTGCTGTCACGGTTTTAGTTTGGATCTTTTCACTTCCCTCTCGTTTAGTTGCTTTATTTAGCCGGAAATGATTTCAGAAAAATGAATCCTTTACTAGGTGTATTTTGTTTTCGTCAATTAACGCTAATTCATAAAAACATCTGATTAGAGGAGTTCATTCCTTATACAGTTGATATGAATAGCCTTTCCCAGACTGAATTAAAAGAATTCCTTGATTATAAAGTGAATGAATTCAATAGACCTGAATTCATAGAACTAGATCCCATAAGCATTCCTCACCAGTTCTCGTTAAAAGAAGATATCGAAATTAGTGCTTTTTTAACTGCCACCATTAGCTGGGGAAACAGAAAAGCGATTCTAGGAGCTGCAAATCAACTGATTCAAATAATGGGTGAGAGTCCTTATGATTTTATTATGAATGACAGAGATCACCCTAGTGATCGAATATCCCAGTTTTACTACAGAACCTTTAATGGCGTTGATTTTAGCTATTTTCTACAAGCACTTAGAAATATTTATTTAAATCAGGGTGGATTAGAAAAAGTATTTACGGATTTGTCGTCTACCTACTCCATTCAAGAATCCATATCTGAGTTCAAAAATATATTCTTCGAGCTACCACATCCTACCAGAACTCAAAAGCATGTATCCGACCCAAGAACTGGTTCTGCCGCAAAAAGACTCAACATGATGCTAAGGTGGCTAGTAAGAGAGGATAATAAGGGGGTAGATTTTGGCTTATGGAAAGGAATAAGCCCCTCAAAACTCTCCATACCTCTTGATATTCATTCAGGAAATACAGCACGGAAACTAGGCATATTAACTCGAAAGCAAAATGATGCCAAAGCTGTAGTTGATTTAGATTCCATTTTAAGAGAATTTGACCCAATAGATCCAGTGAAATATGACTTTGCTCTATTCGGATTAGGGGTTATAGAAAAATTCTAAGATCCTTACCTAGTTTCAAGAACCGTACTAGAAATAACAAAAAAAAGGCAACGTCAGAAGACGTTGCCTTTTATAACCATAGGGTTTAACCTATTACTTCAAAGTAGCCGGCCAAGGTTTACCAGGGTTAGACTTTATAGCAACAGTACCGAACTCACCGTAGGTGTTTTTCCACTCGAACGTAAGAAGCGCAGGAGTAACACTCTTAACGACCATAGAGTAAGAATCGCCATACTTATCTGCACCACTCATGGTCAACTTACCACAAGCATCACTGATTCGTACATTACCTGAACCCCACGCATCTGGATAACAACTGTCCCATGCACCAAAGGTACCATCAGACACAGTGTATGAACCAGGAGAAGCAGCAACGGCAGTGAACGTAATTTTTCCTGCATAAGTCTTTCCGCAGAATGTCTCCAATGCATTGAAGTCATAAGTACCTGCTAAATCAGAAGGACAAACTACAGACGTTGGATACTGGAACGGAGAATCATAGAAAGGAGCACCTGACACGTTGGTAGTGACGTTGTCAGAAGAAAAGACTCTTCCAAACTTATCTTTCAAAACCAAACGGAATTCAAATACATCACCTCCACTAATACCCGCAGCGGTCAAACCTACAGCTGAAATAGCTTCAGCAGCTGTTACTTCAAAGGTTGATCTCAAGAAACGAGAATTATCGTTAGGCTTGAAATCAGCAGCTTGAAGTGTCTTCACTAGAACATCATTTGCAGGAGTGTATTTTAATCCTACACCTGCAATTAAACGTCTGTGACGTACGCGAACTTCTACGGTCTGAACCGTCTTTCCATCTTCCTTATCTACTGCTTCAATGGTCAGCGCAAACTTAGAGCTAGCCAAATCAAAGAAGTTAAAGGTCGTACTTGTTCTGGCAATAGTTCTCAAGTAAGCTCCTGTATCAAAATCTTTATATGGAACCGCAGGTTCCACAAAATCTCTACAAGAACTTAGAAAGATGAGCATAGTTGCCAACAATCCGAAACTATATCTTAGCATTTTCATATTTTCTAATTTTTAAGGTTAATAAATCCAAGGTGATGCAGGATTCTTATCCCAGAACACTTGAGTCGCTAGATTCTGTTTCTGAACTGCAGAAGTATTGGTCACAAGGTAGTTGTTAGGATACAAGAATGATCTAACAAAAGGTCCTGTTATCGCTTCTAAACCAGGCTGCATACGAGATGGCTTACCAGTTCTTCTATACAAGTTATAAGCTTCCATACCATTACCATATAGTGACAACCAATACTCTCTAGCGACAACGTCTAATTTAGCGTCGTTAGAAGAAGCAGCATCAATCTGAGCACCAATATAGGTTTGATAGTTAGTCACGCGATTAGTGAAAGTAGCTGCAGGCTCGAAAGCCGAAATAGTAGCACCTTCAGCACCAGCAACTGCAAAAGCACGAACGTAGTCCATATGCTTCTTAACTCCTGATAGCATCAAGGTCTTTGCATTTCCCGTAGTTCCAAGAGTTAAAGCAGCTTCAGCTAACATAAAATCTACATAAGCAGCTAACATAATAGGGTGAATACCTGCACCTCGCATACCTAAAGCAGGGTTAGCAACTGGAGCACCTGAACTGTTATCAAAACGACCACCAGCAGGGAAAGCACCATAAGCCGTACGTTTTAAACCATCGGGTGGTATACCGTCTGGATCTAAGTGATCACGACCCCAGTATCCTTTGTTACCCGCAGGATTACAGTAGCAATAGTTTCCAACTAAGTAGTGTGGAGGTGCAATCTGAGAAATACACTCTTGCTCATCTACGTTCGTCGTATTCGTCAATGTTTGACGATACAGGTAGTAACGAACGCGAGGATCATCAAAACCTTTTTCCACAGTCAAATGGTGCATAAAAAACGTAGATTGGTAGTCACCACCACCGGCAGTATACTGACCAGCAAACTTAGGATGTCTAGAATCTGGATCAGCTGCCGTAGTACCAAAACGGAAAACGAAATCATCGCCAGTTCCGATAAGCGCATTTGCTGTAATCAACTTATTGATCTCAGTCTTGGAAGCCTCTGCATTTACCAAACGGGTGTATAAGTAATACCTTAACTTAAGAGTATTAACAAATTTACCCCAACGCGTATAATTTCTAGCGTAAAAGTAATCGTTCGGTGTTCCACCTGAAGTAGTTGCAGCAAAGTGAACTGCTGCTTCATCTAACAATTTCAATGCAGCAGCGTAGATAGTAGCACCATCATCCGTCTTAGGATTGAAATTTGCAGCATTCAATGCTTCCGAAAAAGGAACATTGCCATATGTATCTACTAGATCCATCAAGACCATTGCCTTGATTGTCTTAGCTATACCCATGTGGCGTTGCAAATTCGACTTCTGAGCCAAAGGCAACAAAAACTCGACGTCAGCTAGAATGTTCGCATAAGCATTAGACCACGTTCCATTAGTAGAACCAGCAGAATAAGCTGCTTCATACAAAGCAGATCCTTGGTTAATTTGACGAGTCAAACGTGCACCACGATCTGATACACCATACCATAAACTTTGGTAGTTAAGCTGGATACTGTTCAAAAGGAAATCAGGAGATGCAGTAGTTGCATTAACTGCATTCGGGTTTTCCAATAATTCATCCAGTTTCTCCGAACATGACGTTGCGAATACCATTCCGGCAACCATCGTCAAACCATATATAAATCTTTTCATTATCATTTTTAGTTTGGAGTTAGAATGTAAGAGTCAACGTTCCACCCAATCTACGAGAGCTAGGTCCAGTTACGAAATCAAATCCAAGTCCGTTACCTACACCAGTACCCAATACGTCAGTATCGAAGTTCATGTTTGGTGGGAAGTTAAGGGCAAGGAACCATAAGTTAGTACCGCTCAAAGCAAAAGATGCTTTCTTGAATGGAGTCTTAGACATCAATTTACTAGGCAAGCTGTATGCCAAAGAAATTTCTCTCAAACGAATCGTAGATCCGTCAAATACGTTAGGCTCATCTGTAGCTCCCTGGTATCCAGAGAAGAAATAATCAGCTGCAGTAATTTGACGATCGTTTTTGATGTAAATAGGAGATCCATCAGGATTAGTTCCATTTTGTCTTACACCAGGCATGATGAACGTCATTTCACGATCAGCTACTGGATCCTTGGTTACACCACGAGCTAAAGTTGCTGTTACGGTGTTAGACATTACTACACCTTTGTGACGGTATTCCATCATAGCGCTTAGAGTAAAACCTTTGTAAGAGAAACTATTGATGAATGAACCAGTCCATTCTGGGTTAGGATCACCTAATACTACAGGCTCGTTAGTAGGCTTGTGTACACCAGTAGAAAGGATGATAGGCTGTCCTGTAGCAGGATCTCTATCAAAACCAATACCTTTGATGATGTTGAATGGCTGACCAGGAACAGCGAAGTTACCTAAATCAGTAAATCCAGCCACTACTACTTCAGATAATCCACCACCTAATTCCATTACTATAGTCTTGTAAGTAGCCCAGTTAATGGTAGAGTTCCACTCAAAACCACCTGCAGTAGATACCGGTGTTACAGTAGCTTGGAATTCAGCACCACGAGTTCTGATACGACCAATGTTGATTGAAGTACCAGTGAAACCAGTTGCAGGGTCAATCGGAGCATTCGTAATCAAATTCGTCGTATTTTTCTCATAAACAGAGATGTCAAATTTCAACTTGTTATTGAACATAACACCTTCAACACCGAATTCTGCCTCACCATGAAGCTCAGGCTTCAAGTTAGGGTTACCCAAATTATTGGATACTGAGTGAGTAGCAGTCACCACTGAACCTACATCGAATGATCTAGCAGACTGCGCTAAGACGTTACGTGTACTGTATGGGCTAGGATAACCCGCAGAAGTACCATAACCAAATCTCAATTTTAGGTATTTTAATGTAGAAGAGCTCCAATCAAATGCCGTAGTAGGAATGAAAGATATAGAGCCACCAGGATACAACACACTTCTGTTTTCTTTTTCTACAGTAGAAGTCCAGTCATTACGAGCTGACAAGTTCAAGAACAAGTAATCAGAATAGTCTAATGTAATGTTAGTGTATACACCATATCTACGCTCGTCTACGCCATAATTCATAGTACCACCTGAATAGGCATCATTACTAGAAGAAGTAGCGAAGTTAGAGTGTCTGAACAATCCAAAAGCCAATTGGCCTTGAGAAGCCACACCAGACTGGGCATAAGAATCAAAACGAGAGTTTCCTCCTAATAAAGCAGTCATGCTGAATTTATCAGAAAAGTCTTTCTTCCAATTCAAGATCAAGTCTTGGTTCCAAATCGTGTTATTAATGTTAATTGTTCTATAATAACCGTTTTTAGTTGCTAAGTTAGCCGTAGCACCACCTTTGTTGTATAAGAGCTCTTGTAATTCAGAATACGTATCTAGACCTAAACGATAAGTCACAGAGAAGTCATTGCTGAAATCATAGTTCAAAGAAGTAGAGTTGAAGAAACGACTCACGTTAGAAGTATTCTTGTAATATTTAACCAACCAGTTAGGGTTAGTAATATCGTTTCCACCTCTAAAGTAAACAGAGCTTTTATCTACAGGGTTCTCATACGGAAGGTTTTCTAAATCCACTGAACGTGGAGTAAACAATACGTGTCCATAAACAGAAGGGATATCAGATCCTGAACCATATGATGCGTTAGCAGGAGGAGAGATTAAATCTGTTTTAGCGAAAGTGAATGAAGAGTTAACTGATAACTTATCAGTAATTGCAGAGTTAACTCCCAATCCGAAGTTAAACTTCTTCAATCCATTTCCTGGAGTAAAGCCTTCTTCATCTGTATAACCAAAACTTGCATTATAGCCAGTCTTATCCGAACCACCTGCTACTTGAACAGAGCTATTAGAAATTAAACCTTGTCTAAAGAAGATTTGGGAAGGATCCTTGTAGGCTTTGTATTCATACTTGATAGGAGTACCACCCACAACACCATTTACCCAAAACTGAGGAAATGCCTCACGAACCGCAGCTACAGAAGAAGTAGCATATGGGTGATTGATCAACAATCCAGTATTCATGCTCGGACCGAAGTTAGAGAAGAAGAAACCTGGAGCTTGCTGGAAACCGTTACCATACTCCATACCATAATCAGGTAAAGAGGCTGCCTTGTTAAAGAATACAGACTGGTTAACAGTTACTTCAGCTGTTTTTCTCTTAGATGCACCAGATTTAGTTGTAATCAAGATTACACCATTTCTACCTTGGTCACCATAAAGAACGGTTGCAGAAAGACCTTTCAATACAGACATAGTCTCGATGTTGTTAGGATCAATATCCAAGAAACGGGAAGAGGTAGTTGCGCCACCACCTGTAAATCCGTTCTGCGCGTTAGTAGAGGTATTAAATGGAACCCCATCCACAACGAACAACGGCTGGTTGTTACCAGTAGCTGATTTGTAACCACGGATAATCATGTTAGTTCCTGATCCTGTCATACCATTAGTTGAGGTAATGTTAACCCCTGGTACTTTACCCTGCAATACGCGGGCAACGTCAGCTTCTGGACGATTCTCCAACTGTGTTTTGCTTACTGAAGTTACTGCGTAACCCAGTGCTTTTTTCTCCCTTGCAATACCGATCGCCGTTACTACCACTTCGGATAGTTGCGATGCATCAACTTTAAGGGTTAAATTGACTACGGACCGGCTACCAATTGCCTCTTCCTGAGCCTTAAGGCCTACGAAAGAAACAACTAAAACATCGGATCCCGCAGGAACGTTGATAGAATACTTACCATCCAAATTGGTGGTAGCACCCACTTGCGTCCCTTTCACGAGAACCGTTGCACCTGGCAACCCTTGACCGTTTTCCTCGGAAATTACCGTACCGGTAATCACCCGTTGTTGCGCTGAAACCTCAAAACTGAGGGTCATTGTTAAAACCGCAACAACAAAGAGTAAAGCTTTTCTCATAAGGTGTTTAGTTTAGTTTAGTTTAATTTATTCGAGCAAGGTATATTATTTATCGGTAAATTCAAAAAAAAATATGTTCAAAAAAATTCAAAAAAATATTATTAAATAATTAAGTGACGAATAAATAATTCAATTTTAATCGTTTTATCATCCATATAACGCTATTTAATGTTTGATTACTGCTTGTTTTTCCAAATTTTATCATACCTATAATATATATACTACATCCACCTTTCTTTTGAGTATTTCGCCCGATGTTTTTGTCCAGTAAACACACGACATATTAAATAGCTTAAAACTCACCTGTATAATCTAGTTAGGTTGGAAATATAGAAATTTTAAGGCCTGTTTTAATTTTATGCTTTGGCCCTAACAGAAACTTTGCGCAATTTTGAAGTTAAAGTTACTCTTTATGGTAAGAGTAGTGAAGTAGAAAGCCATGGAAATACGAAACATTACAACAAGGGATTACTTAGTACTTGATGAGAAAGTAGGTGCAAGCCTAATTGAATTAAATCTTTCCAGAATTTCATTAATTGATTTACCCGGAAGTGCAAATCATCCTTTAGAAAGTAATCCCTATCATCCAAGTGCACTACTGACTCCATGGGTCAATCGCGTTAGAAACGGAAACTATTCCTATAAAGGAAAAAATTACCAATTACCCATCAATGAACCAGCCTTAGGAAATGCAATCCATGGTTTGTTAGCTAGAGCTCCATTTTCAATTGTACGTGAATCAGAAAATTCAATCACCTTAGAATACGCATACGTAGGTGAAGAACTTAATTACCCCTTCCCTTTTATCTTTAGCTACACGTATCATTTACTGAATGAAGGTGGCCTCGAAATTACCTTCGAAGCAAAAAACACCGGGTCAACTTCTATGCCTTTTGCCTGTGGCTGGCATCCCTATTTTAGATTCCCCAATACAACTGCGGCGGACTTATCCATCAGATTTCATCCAATTAGCCGTTTTTCATCGGATTCTCAGATGATTCCTTTGAAAGAAGAAAATCTACAAGGGCAGACAGAGTTCATATTCGCGAAAGAAAAAGTGGATCATGTCTTTAGACTAGAACCCCGAAAGAAGCATATAACCGAATTGAGAGACAACAAAAACCAGCGATCGTTATTTTTAGAACAGTCTTCCATTCAATTTCCATTTCTGGTTGTCTTTCAGCCCGAGGGTTTTACATCAGTAGCTATAGAACCGATGACTGCCAATACGGATGCCTTTAATACGGCTGATGGATTAATCGAATTGGAGCCATTAGAGGTCTTTTCAGGACAGATCCGTTTATCCATTGGAAAATAAACCATTCCTACAGGTTTTTTGTACCTTTGTCAGATGAAGTATTATTTGCTTTTCATTTTGTTGTTTTTCACTGCTTTAGAGCCTGCATTAGCAGAATCTAAGGCTGATTCGACGGCCAATAATTGGAAACAAATAATGACCTCTGGCATTAACTTGAACCAGTCGAGTTTTAGTGATAACTGGAAAGGAGGGGGAACTAATACCTTAGCCATTGGCTGGTATTTAAATCATACGGCAAATGTTTCCAATGAATCTTGGCGTTTAAATTCTGACCTTAATTTGCAAGTAGGATTTCTCCAAAATAGAACTCAAAGTCTTCGTAAAAATATAGACCGTATTGCGTATGAATTTAAAGCAGGTTATCGAATCAGCCCTAAATGGGATTTTTTCGGTTCAACTAACTTTCAGACTCAATTCTTTAGCGGGTATGAATATGGTAAGAAAAATAAGGCAGGTGTACCTGTTGACTCCCTCATTTCAAGCCTTTTTGCTCCAGCTTACCTGACTTCTTCGATGGGTTTAGAATACCATCCAGATAAATCTTTTTATACCCGAATAGGTATAGGCAGTTTACGCCAAACTTTTGTCTTCGATCAAGCTATCTCCAGAGCAGGATTATATGGTTTAGAGAAGCCAGGCGATAATATTAGAAATCAATTCGTATTTCAATATTTAGTCAACATTGATAAAGATGTATGGGAAAATATCAATGTAAAAGCACGTTACTCAGCCCTAATTGACTATTTCAGACTAACTTTATCGAATAGCATTGTGCATCGATTAGATGCAAATGTGACGATGAAGGTAAACAAATATGTTAGTACGAATCTGCAGATTGTTTTATTCCGTGATTATGATCAAGATCCTAACTGGCAATTCTCCCAAGTATTATCGATGGGTCTTGTCTACCGAATAGAAAAATAGTTATTTCTTTCGATTCAAATATCGGTCATAAAGCATTTGCAATATCCCGTCTTTCAATCCTAAATCAGGCACTAAAATCGTTTTACAACCTCCTAATTCCATCGCAGTCAGGTAGATAGAAGCTGCGGGCAAAATGACGTCGGCCCGGTCCGTATTTAAGCGAAGTTTATTGACACGGTCTTCAAAAGAGAAGGATCCCACATAAGCGGCCATCTCAAATAAGGCATCGAAAGTCATCGATTTTTCATCCGTTCCAGGTTTAGACAAATTAAATAATTTGGCAATATTTCCACCCGTCCCAATTGCCTCAATCTCACCTGAGATTAATTCTTTTTGTTGCGAAATCCAACTGCGCATCTTTTCCCAATCTCCCTCCTTCTCTGTACCTTCTAATAAACGAACTGAACCTATTTTAAAGGATTTAGAAGCTAATTTTTCTCGGTGACGGTAGATATTTAATTCGGTACTTCCCCCTCCTACATCTATGTGAAGATAATTTTTCTTCGGATGCAATGATTGAACCACTACATCATTGATTAATTCCGCTTCACGAATTCCATCAATTAATTGGATCTTCATGTCTAAAATCTTATGAATTCGAGTAATGATCTCGGCTGAATTAGAGGCCTCACGCATGGCTGAGGTGGCACAAATAGCGTAATCCTTCACTTCATGTAAATCCATTAATAACTTGTAAGCATGCAACAATTTAAAGATCCTTACCTCCGATTCAGGGGAAATGGAACCATCGCCAAACACATCATGACCTAAACGAAGAGCGAAACGCACATATTCGATCCGCTTAAAACTGATCACACCATCGTTCTCCAATACACTAGATATTTGAAGACGAGCGGCATTCGAACCGATATCTATGGCTGCAAATTTCATGATTTAGCGGGTTTATGAAGATAAAATCCATTGCCTTGGGCTTCATAGGAAATCTCTGTTCCCAGGACAAATAACAATTCTCTTCGATCAATGATAACAGGAATATTTTCAATCAGGTACTCTTCATCAAACTCAGTTTTAGCATCAAAGCCAAGTAAAAATGTACCACCACATGTACCACCACGCATTCCAACCCTAAGAAATGGCTCAGGAAAAGAAAGTAGACGCAGATTTTCAACCGCAGATTCCGTTAAATGAACAGGATAATCTATTAACATGTATTAACGAGGATTAGATGTAAAATTAGCTAATTTTAGACTTGAAAGGTAAATAAAAGAAGAATGACGTATAAAATACTTTGGGCAGACGATGAAATCGATTTATTGAAACCCTATATTTTGTTTTTAGAGAACAAAGGATATGAAGTTTATACGGTTAATTCAGGAGCTGATGCACTTGAATTAGTGGAGACTCAAAAGTTCGACATGCTATTCTTAGATGAGAATATGCCAGGAATGTCTGGATTAGAGGTCTTATTGCAAATCAAAAAGATCCGACCTAACCTTCCTGTTATCATGATCACGAAATCAGAGGAGGAAGAATTAATGGAGGACGCTATCGGTTCTAAGATAGCAGATTACCTAATCAAGCCCCTGAATCCCAATCAATTATTACTTTCAGTTAAGCGTATATTCGATAAGAAAAGACTCGAAGAAGGGAAAACGAATATTACGTACCAACAAGAGTTTTTGGCATTATCGATGCAATACCAGGATCATTTGAATGCCAAAGAATGGTCTGAAATCTACGAAAAACTAGTGTATTGGGAACTCGAAATTGATACCACCGAAAATAAATCGATGGCTGAAGTTTTGAACAACCAAAAAAATGAGGCAAATGCCCATTTCAGTAAATTCATCGAGAAAAACTATGAAGGTTGGTTGCAAAAACCAGATGCGGAAACACCCGTCTTATCGCACTTAATGCTCCGTAAACACGTATTTCCTAAGATCAACGATAAGAGTCCACTCTATTTTATATTAATTGATAATTTGCGTTTTGACCAATGGAAAACATTGGATAAATATATCCAAGAATACTTCCAATTAGAGTCAGAAAACACCTATTATTCCATCCTTCCTACCACAACCGCATACGCCCGAAATGCTATATTTGCTGGGATGATGCCTTCTGAAATTGCAAAAAATTATCCTGATAAATGGGTGTATGATATAGGTGATTCGGATGATGAAGAGGGATATAATAAACAAGAAGAATTTTACTTACAAGAACAATTAAAGCGATTGAAAATCAATGCTAAAAGCTCCTATCACAAGATTATTCACCAATACCAAGGGAAGCAATTAGTAGACAATTTCAATAAATTAGCCACCAATGATTTAAACGTCATCGTCTACAATTTCGTGGATATGTTATCTCACGCACGCACAGACATGGCAATGATTAAGGAGTTAGCCCCTGACGAATCTGCTTACCGAAGTTTAACAGCCAGTTGGTTTCAACATTCTCCCCTCTTTGATCTATTAAAGAAGATCGCAGAGAAAAAGGGGCGAGTAATCATTACGACGGATCATGGAATGATTCGGGTACAAAACCCAGTTAAAATTATAGGAGATCGTAATACGAATACGAATTTGCGCTATAAGCAAGGAAAAAATTTAAATTGGGATGCGTCCAATAAAATGATGGTTTGTAGGAAACCAGAGAACATTTTCCTGCCGAAACCGAACATGTCTACCACCTATGTTTTTGCGAAAGAAGACAATCTATTCGCTTATCCCAATAATTACAATCAATACGTAAACCACTATAAAAATACGTTCCAACACGGTGGTATTTCTTTAGAGGAATGTATCATTCCAGTGATTTACTATACGGGAAAATAGGATTAAAGACTGCTTACAGGGAATATTTTACCTCCTTCGCATTTCAAGATTTTACCTGGGACTTTAGCCATCGTATTGTAATCGTGACTAGCCATGATAATCGCCATACCGCTTTGATTCAATTCTTTGAATAATTGCATGATTTCCAAAGAAACCTCTGGATCTAAATGCCCCGTAGGCTCATCTGCTAGCAATAAAACGGGATTATTCAGAATCGCTCGCGCGATACAAATGCGCTGTTGTTCACCACCCGAAAGACGGTGGATACGCTTGGAAATAGCAGAACTCATTCCTACACGAGCTAAAACCTCCTCAATTTTGAATCGAATTTCGTCTTTATTTGTATGACCAGTTGCCTCTAAAACAAAGGACAGATTCTTCTCTACATTGCGATCTGACAACAATTGAAAATCTTGAAATACAAAGCCTAATTTGCGTCGTAAAAAAGGTACCTCCGAACGCTTAATTGTATTCAAAGAAAAACCTGCAACAGAGGCTATTCCTGATTCAAGGCCAATTTCCGCAATAATACTGCGGAAGAAAGTACTCTTACCACTACCCGTTTTACCAATCAAATAATAAAAATCTCCTTCATTAATCGTTAAATTAATGTCTTCGAGTGTGTTAACACCTTCTTGTGAAATACTTACTTGTTCAAAAGATAAAACAGACATAAAATCGCCTAGGTTAATTAAGAATTTGCTTTTGCGTGATCGGCTAAAAATTGGGCTAAACCAGAATCAGTTAATGGATGCTTCAATAGAGCTAACATGGCTGATAATGGACCTGTCATTACATCAGCAGCTGCTTCTGCACATTTAATGATGTGCATAGGGTGACGTACAGAGGCCGCTAAGATTTGGGTATCAAATTCGTAGTTATCGTAAATCAAGCGAATTTGCTCAATCAATTCAATACCATCAAATGAAATATCGTCTAAACGTCCAATGAAAGGGGAAACGTAGGTTGCACCTGCTTTCGCTGCTAATAAAGCTTGACCGGCTGAAAATACAAGCGTGCAATTGGTTTTTATACCTCTTTCCGAAAAATATTTCAAGGCCTTAATACCGTCCTTGATCATTGGAATCTTAACTACAATTTTATCATCTAGCTCAGCTAATTCTTCGCCTTCACGAATCATTCCCTCGTAATCAGTCGCAATTACTTCGGCAGAAACATCACCGTCTACGATATCACAAATCGCTTTGTAATGACGTAAAACGTTATCTTTTCCGGTAATTCCTTCTTTAGCCATTAAAGAAGGGTTCGTTGTAACGCCGTCTAAAACACCTAAATCCTGCGCCTCTTTAATTTGAGCTAGGTTTGCTGTATCAATGAAAAATTTCATAGGTCAGATTTTTTATAACAAAAAAATGGCAAATTCACCGCTACAACCGACCTACCCTTGCTTCGATCAAGACCTGGGGGATTCAGCGGGAGCTGGTAATTTGCCGTCACAAATATGATAAAAAAGCTGCTTTTTTCAAAATAAATATCGTTTTTTTGGAATAGCCCCTTAACTTTAAAAGATGAAAAAATGGATACTATTTCTAAGCCTTTGTTTTACTTGGGCTTGCTCTACGTCGGGTGAGGCTTGGTTAGACGAGGCGAAAGCCAGATTACAGAAAGGGGAAACGGTTTCTGCAAAAGAAGCTCTTCAGAAAGCGATTGAAAAAAATCCGGGTTTGGCGGAAGCGTATAACCTGCAAGGAGTCATTTTATTTCAGGAAAAAAATTATCCAGAAGCTGAAGCAGCTTATCGGAAAGCTATTGAACTAAAGCCCTCCTTATATACTGCACAGTTAAATCTAGGGGCAGTTTTGATGGAACAAGGCGTTTGGGATAAAGCGCTTGCCCCTACGGATAAAGCTATTGCTGCACAGCCGGATTCGAGTGCTGGATACCTACAAAGAGGAATCATTCAGGCAGCCTTAGCCAATCCAACGAAAGCTAAAATCGATTTTACTCAGGCTATTAAACTAGCTCCTAAAGACATTAATGCCTATTACAACCGCGGAAACATACTGTTTCAAGAGGAAAATTATGCCGGGGCAATCGCTGATTTTGCGAAGGCGGCTGAGATTAACCCTAATTTTGGCAAAGCCTATTATGCTCTAGGACTAAGTTGTATCAAATCAAATCAAAACGATAAAGCCTGCCTAGCGTTCAAGCAAGCACAAAAACTTGTTTATCCAGGTGCTGCAGAAGCCGTTAAAAACCTATGTCAATAACCATGAGAAAGATACAATTCATTCTAGGGGCCTTTTTTTGCATCGTATTCTCACTTTTTACCTATTGGCAATTGAATGATCCTGATCCCATTTTATGGGTTCCTGTGTATGCCACAGCCGTGTTTACATCGCTGCAAGCCATGCGGGGAAAAACGAATCCTGAACTTTTAATTGTCTTATTCTGCTTATCTCTTTTTGCTGGTTTGCAATTATGGGTAGAGATGACGGCTTGGGAAGGATTTTTGACAGATGGGTTAAGCATGAAAACGCATAATCAGGAATTAGCTAGAGAGGCGGTCGGCCTTTGGATTGCATCGGCTTCATTTGCCTTGTTTTACGGATTAGAAAAAAATAAATAACATGTTAGATCTAGGTTTTGTCTCGGCAATTCTTCCGAATAAAAGTCTTTTTGAGGTTTTAGACTATGCCAAACAGCAAAATTTTGCTTGTGTGGAGGTCATGTGCTGGCCTGCTTCGTCAAAGGATGCGCGCAGGTATGCCGGCGTTTCGCATATGGCTGTAGATCAAATGACACACGAGGATCTGTTAGATTTGAAAGCTAAACTAGCTATGCATCCGGTGAAAATTTCTGCTTTAGGCTATTACCCTAATCCCCTAGACCCGGATGAAACGCAGGCCACTTTTTACAGAGAGCACATTAAAAAAATCATTCAAGCGGCTTCCGTTTTAGGCATAGAGCGGGTGAATACCTTCGTGGGACGCGATTACACTAAGAATGTGGCTTATAATATCGGTCGTTTCGCTGAGGTTTGGCCAGAAATTATTGCCTTAGCTGATTCATTAAAAATCAAAATAGGCATAGAGAATTGCCCGATGTTCTTTACAGATGATGAGTGGCCAGGAGGAAAGAATTTGATGACTACACCTAAGATTTGGGATGAATTATTTAGCATTATTCCGTCGGCGAATTTTGGCCTAAATTACGATCCATCACATATGGTATTCCAAATGATGGACTATACCTACCCTATCTACCATTATGCGGATCGAATCCACCACGTGCATTTAAAAGACGTAAAAGTGTATCAAGAGAAATTAAATCGCGTCGGAATTCTAGCCAATCCACTGGAATACCATTCGCCCAAAATCCCAGGTTTAGGGGATATCGACTGGGGGAAATTTATCTCTGCCTTGAATGATGTTCGCTACCGCGGTCCTATTGTCATCGAAATCGAAGATAAGGCTTACGAGGGTTCAGAGGAGGATATAGACAAAGCGATCAGAAGTGCCAGGAATCACATTCAACAATTTTTACCCTAAAAAAAAGGGCTTCATTTCTGAAGCCCTTTTTTTATAAAATTCTAAACTTATTTACCTGGTTTAGCAAAAATAACTGGATCGATGGAAGGATTAATTTCAACCGAAACCGTTTCGACTGTCATCATGCCGCCCATTGGGTTTGCTGTTTCAACTGTATAAGGGAAAGCCAAACCATTGACCATTTTATAGTTCGAGAAACTCACCTCAGAATCTACTTCTTGTCCATTTGCTTGAACTTTAGCCTGTGTCTTCACCACGAAATTAGTTGCCGCAGACACATACACCTTACTGTCTTCTCCAGATGGTTTAGTGACTGTTAATAAATAGACATCAGCTCCATCTAATTTCTCCTTAGAAACTAATTCAATTTTATACCCGTCTTTTTTTGCATTCGTTAAAATCGAACCTAAGGTTTTCTGTGAACTTGCCATCTTTACTTGCTCAGAAGGCATATCTTCTGGCTCGCCAGTTCCACCCATCATAGCTGGGCGATTCATCCAACCTTTGTCTCCATCGATAGCGGTAATGATTTTATTTCCCATCACTTCAATTTCAGTACGGAAAGATTTACCAATCACTAAGGATGTTTTACTTTCAATGTCCATTCCTTGTACATTGAACTTGTTTTTTACTACCGCCGTCTTAACAGCAGCCCATTTGTCTAAGCCACCCATCGCAGCTTCGTGTTTCGCTAGAATTTCTTCTGTAGATTGCGCAGACGAAACAAATGCGAAAAGCATTCCTGCCACTAGGCAGATTGATTTGATTGTTGATTTCATTCTTATAGGGGTTTATTTTCGAAAGTTAAGAAAATTATTGAGCTTTCTTTGGAATAGAGCGCATTACGATCAACCATCCCGTTAAAACAAGAATGGCAGCCATAAAGAAAGCGGCGCCCGGAAATAAAATAGGTGCGCGTTCAGAAGCAAAATAAGCAAAAAGATTGGAAGCTAATAAGGGGCCAAAAATAGTCGTAATAGACTGTAAACTCGTCAATCCTCCTTGTAATTCGCCTTGCTCATCTGGTCCAACTTGCTGTGTAATTAAACTTTGGAGTGCAGGACCGGCAATACCTCCTAATCCAAAGGGAATCATAAAGGCATACATCATCCACGATTTAGTGGCATAAGCGAACAAGAAAAAGCCAAACCCATACAACAGAAGGCCATAAGAAATAGCGCGGATTTCACCGAGTTTTGGCATAATGATACGGGCCAAACCTCCTTGAACAATCGCTACAATTAAACCCACAAAGGCTAAGGAATAACCCACTTGATCGGGAGTCCATCCAAAAACTTTCATCGTAAAGTAGGACCAGGTACTCGGATGTACTTGTCCGGCTAATTGAAGGCAGAAAAATCCACCTACTAAACCAGCGATTAGGGGATACTTGGTTAAATTCTTTAAGGAACCAAGCGGATTAGCGCGCTTTATATCGAAGGGTCTTCTGTTCGATTTAGAAAGTGATTCAGGCAAGACAAAATAACCATAAATACCATTAATTAAGGTTAATCCAGCTGCTGCAAAGAACGGAATTCGATCTCCATAGGAGGCTAACATCCCTCCTACCGCAGGACCAATGATGAATCCTACACCAAAAGCTGCTCCCACTACCCCAAAGTTCTTAGCGCGATCTTCCGGCTTAGAAACATCAGCGATATAGGCTTGTGCTGTTGTAAAACTAGCTCCAGTTATCCCAGACATAATTCGCCCAATAAATAACCAAAAGATATTGGGCGCAAAAGCTAAGACTAAATAATCAATTGTAAAGCCAAAAAGCGATGCAAGAATAACCGGACGCCGACCGACCTGGTCCGAAAGTCCACCTAAAATAGGGGAAAACAAGAACTGCATAATGGCGTAAGAAGCCATTAACCAGCCTGCATATTGAGAGGCTACGGAAATGTCTCCGCCCACAAAACCCTTTATTAGATTAGGTAAAACAGGGATTATTAGTCCAATTCCAAGAACATCAATTAATAAGGTAATGAAGATAAATCCTATTGCAGGATCCTTTTTACTCGCCATTGTTTTTTAAATTAGGCTGCAATTTAAGAAAAAGGATACTGAATTTTAGATTTTAAAAATTCCTTACTCGTTTCTGCACAACTTAGTGGTGTTTTACCTGTATCAGGAACAGAATCTAATTCAACGATTGCATAACCCTTAAACTTGATTTTGTCCAAGTTTGCAAATACCTCTTCCAAATTTACTTTTCCTTGTCCTAATTCGACAAAACGGTATCTTGGCTCTGTTTGACGGACATCCTTCATGTGCAATGAATGCAAAACTTTGCGGTATTTCAAGACTGCTTCTGCTGGATTACCTCCTCCTTGAAAATAATGTGCGACATCTAAAAGCAATTTGATCTTAGAAGAGTCCATATGGGTTACCAATAAATCAACCTCCTCTGGTGTTTCACCAAACTGGTCCATATGGTTATGGTAGGTGGCTTGAATGCCTATTTCCTTTGTTTTGGCACCAATTTCATTCATTACTTCTGCCAAACGAATCAAATCTTTCTCCTCAGGCTTCACTCCTTTTTTACGTAAAGAATTCGTTAATTGAATGGAAGTTCCTCCTAAGGCTTTCACAAATGCTGCGTGCTTTACGTGTTGAGCGATGGATGCTTCTACTTTAGCCGGATCTATCTCGACATTACCACTTGAAAACATGCATAATTGTAAGCCAGATTGATCTAATAGTGATTTTAAGGCAGCTGTATTGTCTTTGTATTTTGCGAAGGTATTCGCGCGCAATTGAATTCCTTTAAATCCTAAACTAGCTATATCCTTTATGGCTTGTTCATCTTGTCCACTCCAGGTGATAGAAGAATAGCCTAAAAAATAGGATTTTTTCGCAGCAAATAGAGAAATAGGAAGCGCCGCTGCTACTGAAAATAAAGAAGATTTTACGAGGAATTCGCGTCTAGTTGTCATAGAATAAGGTTTTGTTATAAAAGCCTCACAAACAGTTTATTTACTGTTTCCTAATTTTAAATAATCCGCTAACAAACTAAGTTTATCCGTACCAATGTAATCCACCCCGATATCCAACAAGGCTTGATAGCCTAATAGCGAATCTGGGGTTGCCCAAAGGCGTACTTTTCGGCCATTCGCATGGACTTGATCGACATAGTTTTTGAGTTTTTCTTTCAAAGCTGCGGGGATGGGTCCTTGGCCACCCCAAAATCCAAATTTCAGCATTGATTCACTCTCTAGAATCACTTTGTTTGTCGGAAAACGTTCATCCGAACGGCCATCAAAGGTAATCCAAGCAGGATATTCGATGTATTGTGAAGGCTTAGGACGATTTCCAGAGATGACGATCCGAAATCCTTTTTTTAAGATAAGGTCTGTATGAGGCTTCAGCGCGGCAACAATCAGCGACATGGTAGAATCTGCAGGGGTTTTCGAATCAATCAATAACTGATGAAAGTTCCCTTCTTTATTTGCCTTCAAAACCGCCACAATAGGGTCAATGTATAAATTTTTTAAGGTTCTATTTAGTGCTAGGGATGATCGTTCATGTCCCACTAATAATTCCCCATTGACCGCATACACATCCGCTTCTACCGAACCGAATCCCAGCTGAAAAGCATCAAAATAAGGTCGTTCATGCTCATAATCATTATGGGCATGCGCCTTTAAGAGCGGGTTTTGGGCGTTTAGAGCGAGTGACAATAAACAAAAAATAGCGATTTTTTTCATTAGCCTTTTACATAATCCCCGGACGCGATTCGCGTTTTAGGGTCGATTTTTTTATTGTATAAATACGCGTAAGTTTCTATTTCTTTACCTTTTAAGCTCACTTTTACTTGCTCACGAACAAAAATACTTTCCGATGGTTTGTCCGTATTGAATTCCTCATATTCATCTAATACGTTCAATAATTTGATCGTATTGGACAATAAATACAATTCCCCTACTACTTGGTCTTTCGCATCAAATGATGGAATAATGCCTGGATAATCAGCCACCTGGTACATTTGGCCTTGGTAGGTTGCCATGCCAATATAATCTGAATTACGAGCGATTAAGCGATGTAAGTCGTTACCACAATCACGGCGCAAAGTTCCGTAAACGAACAAATATTCTTCTACATTAGGCTCCGGAAGTTTCGCTTCTTCCAAGGTTAAGACCAAATCATCCTGCTCTACCACCGTTCCTTCTGTTAACAATACATTGCCCACGATTCCCTCAAATGGAGCTGAAACAATCGATTCCATCTTCATGGCTTCGATTACATAAAGTGGGGCGTTTAATTTCACCTCATCGCCTGGTTTTACCAAAATACGAGATAAACGACCTTGCAATGGGGCTCCGATGTCGCCTTTGGCTTTGGCTTTTGCATGTTGCGCGCGTTTTACTTTGACATTTTTGTCCAAAATCTTAATCCGACGTGCCTGTCCATTCAATTCGAATGTGACATTTCGCAGACCTGATTCGTCCGGCTCCGACATGTACAAGAACTTCACGATGATCGTTTTACCCGGATCAATCGTGATCATAATTTCCTCATCTTGTTTCAAACCATAAAAGAAAGCAGGTGTGGGAAGGGCAGATAAATCCCCAAATAAGGCTGAGTTCTTATAGAAGTCTTCGTAGACTTTGGGATACATTTTATAAGATAAATAATCAAAGAAGCCATTTTCTGCATCTGAGAACTTCTTTTCAAATGACTTGAAATCTGCATCGAAGTCGATAGGCGCTAAATGGTCATTTGGACGACCATCGATCGCGTGCTCTCCTTTTAAGATGATCTCTTGCAATTGTTTAGGGAAACCTTGGTAAGGCTGACCTAAGCCACCTTTGAAGAAGTCCTTAACCGATTCAGGAAAGGATAAGGTGGCGCCTTTTGCATACACATCCTCCGCCGTTAATGAATTCGCGGTCATAAAGATCGCCATATCCCCTACCACTTTCGAGGATGGGGTTACTTTGACAATATCACCAAAAAGCGTATTCGCTTCCGAATAATTATGCTTCAATTGTTCGAACTTATCCCCCACTCCGAGTGAAATCGCCTGTCCACGTAAGTTAGTATACTGGCCACCTGGAATCTCATTATTATACACCTCAGCGGTTCCAGCCTTCAATTCCGATTCAAACGGTGCATACATGGCGCGAACTGCTTCCCAATAATTCGAGTATTCGTTTAATAAATCTAAGTTCAAATCAGACGCCTTCGGATGACCTTGCATCATCGCTACTAGCGAGTTCAAATTAGGTTGCGAAGTCAAACCGGACATTGCTCCTAAGGCTCCGTCCACAATATCTACGCCCGCTTCAATCGCCTTCAAATACGTCGCTGATTGAACAGAGGCTGTATCATGTGTATGCAAGTGAATCGGTATGTCAACCGCCTTTTTTAATTCAGTCACTAATTTTTCGGCTTGAAAAGGACGTAAAAGGCCCGCCATATCTTTGATACATAACATGTGCGCCCCCGCATCTTCCAGCTGGCGCGCCATATCTACGTAATAATGTAGATTGTATTTTTCGTTCGTAAAGACGTCACCCGTGTAGCAAATCGCTGCTTCTGCGATACCAGGAGTACGTTCGCGAACCGCTTTGATCGAAATTTTCATCGCATCAATCCAGTTCAAGGAATCGAAAATACGGAAGACGTCAACGCCGGCTTCAGATGATTTCTCGACAAATTTCTCGATTAAATTGTCTGGGTAAGCTGAATATCCTACGGCATTCGAGCCGCGGAAGAGCATTTGCAAAAGCATATTCGGCATGGCCTCGCGGAACTCCTGCAAGCGTTTCCATGGAGATTCTTGTAAGAATCGCATCGCCACATCGAAGGTCGCGCCTCCCCAAACCTCCATCGAGAACAATTGAGGAAAGGATTTCGCAAATCCGTCTGCAACGGCTAACATATCTTGGGTGCGGACGCGGGTCGCTAAAAGCGATTGGTGTCCATCACGGAAGGTCGTATCGGTGAAATAAATTTGCTTCGCATCACGGATGTGCTTCGCGAATTTCTCCGGACCCATTTCCGTCAGTAATTGTTTGTTTCCTTTCGGGTATACTGCCATTGGATCCACGTACGGGATAATCGGAGTGCGGAAGGGAGCGGTTGGCTTAAATTTGACATCCGGATTTCCGTTCACAATTACCTCACCGAGGTAGCGAATGGCTTTCGTAGAGCGGTCGCGAGTCGGTTTGAAGTTGAATAATTCCGGGTGAGTCGCGATAAATGGCACCGTGCAGTGGCCTTCTTGGAAGACGGGGTGCGTGATGACGTTGCGAAGGAACGGGATGTTGGTTTTTACCCCTCGGATTCGGAATTCAGTTAGGGCGCGGTTTAAGCGTTCGGACGCACCGCGAAGCGTGCGGCCTTTGGCAGATACCTTCACTAACATTGAATCGAAATAAGGGGAAATTTTTACCCCAGGATAGGACGATCCTTCGTCCAAACGAATACCGAAACCGGCCGCATTACGGTAGGCTATAATCGTTCCAAAATCGGGCTTAAATCCATTCGCTGGATCTTCCGTCGTGATACGGCATTGGATCGCAAAGCCCTTTAACGGAATGTCCTCTTGATTTTTGATGAAAATACCTGGATCGGATAACTTGTAGTTTTGGGCGATGAGAATCTGCGTACGAACGATATCGATACCCGTCACCTCTTCTGTAATCGTATGTTCTACTTGAATACGTGGATTCACCTCGATGAAGTAGATATTTTCGTCTTTATCGACTAAAAACTCCACGGTTCCCGCATTATAATAATTCACAGCTTTACCAATGGAAAGCGCGTAAGCGTATAATTTCTGTTTTGTTTCTTCTTTCAAGCCAAAAGAGGGAGCAATCTCCACCACTTTCTGGAAACGTCTCTGCACCGAACAATCCCGTTCGTACAAATGCACTAAATTTCCGTGTTGATCTCCTAATAATTGAACTTCGATGTGTTTCGGATCATCAATGAATTTCTCGATAAACAACGTATCGTCTCCAAAGGCATTTTTTGCCTCGTTCTTCGCCTCTTGGTACGCTTTCTCTAATTCTTCTTCTGTTCTCACCACCCGCATCCCACGTCCACCACCACCGGCAGCTGCTTTTACCATCACAGGAAATTTAATGCGCTTAGCTTCTGATAGAGCCAAAGAATAATCTGACAAATCTCCTTTTGAATCCTCAATCATAGGCACGTTGGCCTTCAAAGCAGCCACTTTCGCTGCCACTTTATCCCCTAGCGCTTTCATCGCTTCTGGAGATGGACCTACGAAAACGATTCCTTCTTCCCGGCAACGCGTCGCCAAAACTACATTCTCAGAGAGGAAACCATAACCCGGATGAATCGCCTCAATTTTTTTTGATTTACACAAAGAAATCAAACCCTCGATATCCAAGTAAGGCTTTAATGGTTCGTCGTCTTTACCGATTTGGTAGGCTTCATCCGCCTTATAACGGTGCAAAGAATAGCGATCTTCGAAAGTATACACGGCCACGGTACGAATTCCTAATTCGGAGGCAGCACGCATAATTCGGATAGCGATCTCACCGCGGTTAGCGATTAATAGGCTAGAGATTTTCTTAACGTATGATTTTGGCATAATCAATAAAGTAGGAGATTCTAACAAAAATGCTAAATATATTGTGAAAATCGCATCAAAAACGGTATTTTATTTGGCAAAACTTAAAAAAATACCATTATAATTAGGTTCGTTACCACGAAAAATAATTTTACCGCCTTCAAGTGAATTTTCTTAACTTGCAGATCGAACAAAAATTACTTTTTATGAAACCAATTATCGGTATCACATTAGGGGATTACAACGGAATCGGACCGGAAGTAATCTTGAAATCTCTAGCTAGTCCTCGCTTGCTAAAGTGGTGTACACCGGTGATTTATGGTTCTGCCAAAGTATTGGATTTTTATCGCCAAAAATTTGAATTAAAAGAGTGGTCCATCGCGGTCATAAAAGAGGCGTCCGAAGCTAAATCGGGCGAAAGTTTTGTCATCAATTGTTGGGATGATTCTTCCACTGTAGTAGAGCCAGGAAAAGAGACCAAAGAAGCGGGGAAAGCTGCCTTTGATTGCCTAGAAAGAGCCGCTAACGACCTAGATCGTGGATTGATTTCCGCACTCGTTACCGCTCCTATCAATAAACATAACATCCAATCCGAAGACTTCAAATTCCCAGGACATACCGAATATTTAACAGATCGTTTCGAAGCAAAATCCTCTTTAATGATGATGGTTTCGGAGGATTTTAGAATGGGCGTTGCTACGGGCCATATTCCTCTTTTAGAGGTTTCCAAGGCTTTAAGCGCCGATTTAATGCGTTCAAAGATTACCTTATTCTTAAAGAGTTTAAAGGAGGATTTCTCGATTGATAAACCTCGTTTAGCGGTGCTAGGTTTAAATCCACACGCTGGAGAATCAGGTTTATTAGGTCAAGAAGAATTAGAGATTATTCAACCCGTAGTGGAAGAATTTAGAACGAAGGGCAACTTGGTTTTTGGACCTTATCCTGCGGATGGATTCTTCGGAAAAGTGCAATTCAAGGATTTTGACGGGGTTCTTGGCATGTACCACGATCAAGGTTTGATTCCATTTAAATACATTGCTTTTGATTCTGGCGTGAACTTTACGGCAGGATTACCCGTCATTCGCACGTCTCCAGATCACGGAACAGCTTATGATATCGCAGGCCAAAATGTGGCCGATCCAGGTTCCTTCTTACAGGCCTTGTTTTTAGCGTTAGATCTCGTAAAAAATCGAATGAATGCGTAAAGTCTTAATCGTCGACGAGGTTCATCCTTCGATGACAGAAGGGCTAACGAATGTAGGATTCGAGGTGGAAACGCGTACAGATTTATCACTTGCCGAGTTTACATCGATTTTACCTTCCTACGAAGGATTAGTCATTCGCAGCAGGTTCAAAATCACAGCAGAGATTCTAAAAGATAGTGCTTTATCGTTTATTGCTCGCGCAGGCGCTGGACTTGATTTACTAGATGTGGATGCCTGCTTATCCCGAGGAATCGCAGTTTTTTCCGCTAACGAAGGGAATGCAGATTCGGTGGCGGAACACGTCATCGGACAACTTTTATCTCTTGCCCATAAACTCCATACTTCAGACACCGAGGTGCGCCATGGATTGTGGGAAAGAGAAGGAAATCGAGGTTTTGAACTCAAAGAAAAAACCATCGGTATTATTGGTTACGGTAATATGGGCAAAGCCGTCGCATCACGACTTTCGGGCTTCGGAATGCGAATTTTAGCCTATGATAAATATGCCCCATCTGCCGATTATCCTGCTACGATGGAACAAATTTTCGAACAAGCTGACATTTTAAGTTTGCATATTCCCTTGACTTCAGAAACCCGTGGATTGGTTTCTGTCTCCTATATTGATGCATTCAAGAAGCCCATTTTACTACTTAATAGTTCCCGTGGGCCCATTGCTCCACTAGAACCCTTATTGCATGGATTGCGCTTAGGAAAGATTAAAGGGTTAGCATTGGACGTTTTACCAAACGAAAAATTATCTTCTTGGTCCCCGTTTGAAAAAGAGTTATTCGCCGAAATCGCAGCGTATCCTGCCACCATTTTCAGCCCACACGTAGCGGGATGGACGACAGAAAGTTATTTTAAAATCAACGAGGTTTTACTCGAGAAAATAAAGGGACATTACCAACTATGAATTACCCCGTAAATCTTGCCGAAAAACTGGGTTTCAACCAGGTAAAAGAGGAAATTAAGCAGCTTTGCTTAAGTCCTATGGGGCTAGAATATGCGGATAAAATGCGCTTTTCAGACCGTTTCCCATTGGTCAAACAATGGGTGGAGCAGGTCGATGAGATGGGGCGCATTTTAGGCGAGCACGGAGGCGAATTTCCACAAACTGATTACTTCGATTTACGTGATTATCTCAGCCCTCTGCAACTGGAGGGACATTATTTGTCAGCAGACGAGTGGAGAGACTGGCAGCGTGCGTTAACGGTTTTGTATGAAACTATTCGCTTTTTTGCAGCCATCGATGCCACGGAATACCCTGAAATACACAAGATAACCCAGCATTTTATAGCCAAAGGCGCCGAAAGCAGTGGGGATTTCAGACAAATACTACCCATCATTCAAGATTTAGACCGCGTATTTGACACCAATGGTCAAATAAAGGAAACGGCCTCCCCTGCTTTAGGCGATTTACGGCGCAAGCGTTTAGCTGAAGAGCAAGGACTTCGAAAGAAACTTGATTCGTATTTAAGCCAAGCCTACAAAGAGGGCTGGGTCAGCAAAGATTTTTCCTTGACCGTGCGCAATGGCCGGATGGTGATTCCCCTGGCGGCGGAGCACAAGCGGAAGATCAAAGGTTTCGTTCAGGACGAATCGGATACGGGGAAAACAGTCTATTTAGAGCCCGCGGATGCGCTGGCGATGAACAATGAGATCAAGTCATTGGAATCAGCAGAGCGACGCGAAGTTATTCAAATATTGTCGAAACTTTCGGATAGAATCCGTCCTTTAACTCCCTATTTAGCCCATGCTTTTTCCTGGTTAGGTTTGATTGATTTTATTCGGGCCAAAGCCCTGTGGGGAAGTGCTCACAAAGCCATTAAACCTACGTTTATTCAGGATAAACCGATTGTCAACTGGACCGATGCCCGGCATCCCTTGTTAGAAAAGTCGCTCGAAAAAATTGGTAAAAAGATTAAACCATTGACTATTCGTTTAGAGGACGATCGACGCATTATGGTCGTTTCTGGCCCCAATGCAGGAGGTAAATCAGTGACATTGAGCACCGTAGGTTTATTGCAATTCCTCTTCCAATCCGGTTGTTTAGTACCTTTAGCCGAAGGAAGCACGATGGGTTTCTTTTCCCAACTCTTCCTAGATATGGGCGATGAGCAAAATCTGGAGAATGAATTAAGTACCTATTCGTCTCATTTAAGTAATATGCGGCATTTCTTGCAGCACGTGAACGAAAAGACGTTGATTTTAGTCGATGAATTCGGAACGGGAACTGAGCCATCCTTAGGAGGCGCTATTGCGGAATCCATTTTAGAAAAACTGGCAGATAAAGGATGCTACGGGGCGATTAATACGCACTTTGGTAATTTAAAGAGCTTAGCCGATCGCCAAAAAGGACTTTTCAACGCCGCGATGCGTTATGATACCGAACATTTGGAACCGCAATTCATCTTGGATATGGGAAAACCGGGTAGTTCATTTGCCTTTGAGATTGCCCAGAAAATCGGACTGCCTAAAGCTATCATCGAAAATGCCCGCAAAAAATTAGGAAAAAAACAGGTGGACTTCGATAAATTATTGTTGGAAACGGAGACGGAGAAACAGATTTGGGAGAGTAAAAATGCCAGCTTATCACTAGCCAATGAGCAAGCCCTATCCATCAAAGAAAACTACGAGCGGCTTAAAAATCATGTGCAAGAGGAGCAGAAAGCGATGTTAAATGCGGCCAAGTCTGAGGCAAAAAAGATTATACAGGAAGCAAATCAACGGATTGAGCAAACGATTCGCCAGATAAAGGAAAAGGAAGCGGACAAGGAGAAAACGAAAGAATTGCGCGCAGATTTAGAGCAATTCGTTCAGAAAGAATTGAAAATCGTGGCCCCATTAAAGGTCGTTTCTGAAACACCAGGCATTGTTTACGCAAACTCCCCTATCGTTGTAGGCGATTGGGTGGTGATTAAAGGGAGTGGCGACGAACCTACTTTGGGACAAATACTCGAACTAAAAGGCAAAGACGCAGTCATTTCTCTGGGAGCGATTCGCAGTACGATCAAACTGAATCGCCTTCAAAAAATCGTCGCACCCAAACAACAGAAGAAAAGCTCAGCCCCCCTTCGAGGTATCGATATGAACGATCGAATGGCTCAATTTCAACTTAAACTAGATATTAGAGGGAAGCGAGCAGAAGAAGTCTATGTTATTTTGGACCAATACATCAATGATTGCTTACTTTTAGGCGTTCCGGAAGTTCAAATTCTGCATGGGAAAGGAGATGGAATTTTACGCACGCTCATCCGGGAACAGTTACGTCGTTACCGGGAAATCAAAAATAGTACGGACGAACATGCAGACCGTGGTGGTGCGGGAATTACCATCGTTACTTTCAAATGATACGTATTTTTGCCACTCTTTTTGCACTATTTCTGCTAAGTAGTTGTATGTTTCAATACGCTAAAGGACTTAGTCAAATTCAACAAGAAAAATACGAACAAGCCACCTATAGTCTCTCAGTGGCTCTTTCGAAAGCCCCCAATAACCCAGCAATCTACTTCGCAAGGGCTTTTTCCCGCGGATCGATGGAGCAATATTCTGGAGCCATTTCAGACTTAACAAAAGCTATTCGCCTAGATTCAACGAATGCGGATTATTACTTCTACCGTGGCTATTACAAATCCAAATTAGGCAATGACAAGGGGGCTATTCGTGACTATTCACAATCCATCATTCGTTATCCTTATTACGGAGAGACTTATTACAACCGTGGCATCAACCTAATGCGTCTAGGCCTTATTGATGATGCCTGCCTTGATTTCAAGACGGCGATTGAGCTGGGGGATACGCTTTCTTTGAAGTACAAAGCTTCGCTTTGTAGATAAGAGAGTGGAGAGTAGAGAGAAAAGATGGTGAATGGTAAATGGTGAATAGTGGGTCCATTTGCTTTGAAAGCGTGTGAAAATTCGTGTTATTTGTAGCTTATTTTTAAATTTTAACGATTCATTATGTCTATTGCAAAAACCGGCGACAAGGTTGCCGTACACTACACAGGTAAACACACCGACGGTTCAATTTTTGATTCTTCTGTAGGTGGAACTCCCCTAGAATTCCAATTAGGTTCAGGTATGGTCATCAAAGGTTTTGATGATGGCGTGACAGGTATGGCTATCGGCGAGAAAAAAACAGTGGTTATACCAGCTGTTGAGGCTTATGGTGAGCATTCTCCAGAGAACACGGTTACCTTAGAACGTGCTCAAATACCTTCTCACATCGAATTAGAATTAGGTGCTTCCTTATCCATGCACCAAGATGGTGGTCACGTGGTTGAAGTAGTCATCACTGATTTAACAGATTCTCATGTAACTTTAGATGCAAATCACCCACTTGCTGGCCGTGATTTAACATTTGAATTAGAATTAGTATCGATTTCATAAACTATGAAAATTAATTTGCGCTCCTTTGCCCCCCACGGGATTGTCCTTTTGGGTTTCCTTTTGATCGCTTTTATCTATTGTGGACCCGTTCTGCAAGGAAAAGTATTGATTCAACACGATATTCAGCAAGCCCAGGCGGCGGCTCAGGAGAGCATACAATACAAACAGAAAACCGGTGAGGATGCCTGGTGGTCAAACTCGATGTTCGGGGGGATGCCCACCTACCAGATTTCTGGATCTTATCCGTATTCTATTTCTGCCAAAATTGGTTCTTTCATTACCAATCTACTTCCTAGTCCTGTAAATTTGCTTGTCCTGCAGATGCTAGGCATGTATATTTTGCTTTGGGCGATGGGGTCCTCCCCTATTTTAGGTTTTGCAGGGGCCGTTTTTTATGCCTTTGCGACCTATAATATGGTCATTATCCCGGCTGGACACACCTCGAAAGTATTGGCCTTAGCTTATGCTCCTATCGTATTAGCTGGCGTGAAACTAGGATGGGGTAATCGAAAATGGCTAGGAGCAGCCTTATTCACATTGGGAATGGCACTCGAATTATATGCTAACCACGTACAAATTACCTATTACCTGTTCTTCATTATTGGATTTTACATAATCTATACTTTATCGCAAGCGATTATTCATAAAACGGTGTTGGAATGGTTAAAGCGCGGATTATTGCTGGGATTAGGTCTAGTTTTAGCCCTAGGAACACACTCGATGCGTCTTTGGAATAACTATGAATATGCTAAAGAAACTACGCGTGGTGCCTCTGAACTAAGTGCTAATAAATCGCGTGGAGATGGTTTAGACCAAACCTATGCTTTCGATTGGTCCTACGGAATCGCTGAAACTGGGACCTTATTGATCCCTAATTTCATGGGCGGAGCGTCCGCTGGAGATTTAGGAGGAACCGCTTCTAACACCTACCAGACGATGACAAATGCGGGCATTCCGGAGGAACAAGCTTTGGGATTCGTGGAAAAAGGCCCGGCCTATTGGGGTGACCAAAGCTATACCGCTGGCCCTGCCTATGCGGGTGCTCTTGTGATCTTCCTGTTTTTATTTGGAGCATTCTACATCAAATCCGCAGAAAAGTGGTGGATCATTGGATTTACAGCCCTTTTCATCACCTTCGCCTGGGGTAAATATTTCTTCTTTAACGGAATTCTATTCCAGTATTTTCCCTTGTTCAATAAGTTCAGGGCGATCACCATGGTGCTGTCCTTTGTACAGCTAGGTTTCGTAAGTTTAGGCATTCTAGGTTTGATTCGATTCATTCAACTAAAATCCACCTGGACTGATATCAAAAAACCGCTTTTATATGCTGCAGGTTTAAGCGGCGGTCTCGCTTTGTTTTTCGGCATGGCTCCGGACTTATTCCTTGACTTTAAAGGTCCTAACTTTGGTGGGGCTCTGATTCAAGATACTGCACTAAACAACCAAATTTGGCGTAGCATTCAACTAGATCGCATCGATTTATTTCAATCCGACGCCTTCCGCAGTTTCTTCATTGTACTCATTGGAACTGGCATCTTATGGGTGGCAAGTACGGGAAAAGTCAAAAAATCTATTTGGCTACTTGCGTTGGTTCTCTTAGGTATATTCGATTTAACTCCGGTGGCGAAACGCTATTTTGGTAAGGATTTCTTCGTTTCAAAAGCGACTCTTGATGAGCAAATTTTACCTACGCCAGCCGATCAAAAAATCTTGCAAGATTCTTCACATTACCGTGTGGTGAATGTGGCAACCAGCTTTATGAACGATGCGACTACATCCTATTACCACCAGTCAGTGGGAGGATATCACGCGGCCAAATTACGTCGTTACCAAGAATTAATAGAGAAGCAATTCACGGCAAATCCAGGACAAATGAATATCCTGAATATGCTGAATACAAAATACATCCTAAGCCCAGATTCAACCGGACAAGTAGCGCCACAAACCAATCCTAGGGCCTTAGGCAATGCCTGGTTTGTCTCAGCAGTCAATCTTGTTCCATCAGCAGATAGCGCCTTAAATGGAATTGGTAAAATAGACCCGCGTACTGTGGCTTTAGTGGAGCAAAAAGATGCCTCATTCGTTCCAGGTAAAGAATTCAAGACAGAGGGCAGTATTCAATTAACGGAGTATAAACCGAATCATTTAACCTACAGTTCTAATTCCAAGGATCCAAGCTTCGCCGTTTTCTCTGAAATTTACTACCGTGGAAACAAAGATTGGAAGGCCTACATTGATGGAAAAGAAACCAATCACGTTCAGGCAGATTATATTTTACGTGGCTTAGCTATCCCAGCTGGGAAACATACGATTGAATTTAAATTTGCTCCTGTTTCCGTCATTACTGGAAATAAAATTGATGCAGGAGCTTCCATAGCTATGCTTTTATTTATTGCATTTGCTTTTTACCAAGCGGCTAAGGCCAAAAAAGAAACGATATGATCTACTCCATGACGGGTTTTGGAAAATCCCAAAAAGAACTCCAAGACCTGCAAATACGTGTCGAAGTCAAAAGTTTAAACTCCAAGTTTACAGATATCTTCTGTCGTGTGCCTAAATCACTATCTGCTAAAGAAATTGATATTCGTAATTACCTCACCCAACAATTAGAGCGAGGTAAAATGGAGTTGAATTTGCATCTGCAAAAAAACACGGAAAATGTAGAACAAAGCATCTTACCACAAGGCCAAATTGCTACCTATTTCACGGAATTAAAACGCGTTGCCTCTGAATTAGGCATATCGAACATGGACGAAAACGCTTTGTATTTACAGGCCATGTCCATGCCGAGTTTGAACGCATCAGATCATTCCCAAGACAACGAAGAGGAGATTGAAGCACTTTGGAAAGTGGTATTCGAGGCCGTTCAAGAAGCCGTCAAAGAATGTAAAGAATTCCGTGCCCGCGAAGGCAAGGTCGTAGAAGACAAATTCCGGGAATACATCGCCTCCATCAAATCTGGATTAGCCCAAGTACTAGATCAAGACAAAATCCGTATGCCAGGCATTCGCGAAAGGATGCGCAATGCACTTTTAGAATTAGGTTTAAAAGAAGATTTTGACAAAAACCGCTTCGAACAAGAAGTCGTTTATTACATCGAAAAATTCGATATTTCCGAAGAAAAAGTACGTTTAGCGACCCATCTGGATTATTTCATAGAGATTCTCGAGGAGGGAAACGGTAAGAAACTAAATTTCATGGCCCAAGAAATCGGCCGCGAAATCAATACCATTGGCTCGAAAGCAAACGATTCTACCATTCAGCGTTTAGTCGTGAATATGAAGGATGAGCTGGAGAAGATTAAGGAGCAGACTGCAAATGTTTTATAATTGCGGGGCAACTATAAAACGCAGAGTATAGAGTAGAGATAGTAGAGTAAAGATTATAGAGTATAGATAGGAGATAAATTTAAATATTATCCATAATCTCCACTCTATAATCTTTACTCTACTATCTCTACTCTCTTATCTATACTCTAAAGAATAATCAACGCAATACCCGC
>CANLVU010000003.1 GCA_947494535.1 Cytophagaceae bacterium | reverse complement strand
TAATGACTCGTGGTGTCCGCAATAATGGCAGCGTAACTCTTGCTCCCGAGCATGGTAAGTCAACGACACGTCACACTGATGACATGTAGCTATCCAATCGCAATCTTGGCACTGAAGGTAAGGGGAATAGCCGCGGCGGTTTTGGAACAATAAACTCTGCTTGCTTTGCTTCAAATTATCTGCCAAAACCTCAATCAACTCCACCGAAAATCCGCCCTTCATCTGCTTCATCCGGTTCGCATATTTCGTATCAATCAAATGCATCGCTGGCAATTGTGCCGCTCCAAAACGCTCTTTTAGCACTACAAGGCCATACTTATCTTGTTTAGCCTGGTAATAGGTCTCCATCGAAGGCGTCGCGGAACCGAGTAGAACTTTCGCCTTCTGCTGGTGCGCTAAGACAATGGCCACATCCCGCGCATGATAACGCGGCGCAGGATCTGCCTGCTTGAAAGAAGTCTCGTGTTCCTCATCGATAATAATCAATCCTAAATTCTTGAACGGCAAAAACACGGAGGAACGAACGCCCACTACGAAAGGATATTTACCTTCGACAATCGACTTCCACACTTCCACCCGCTCATTATCCGAGAATTTAGAATGGTAAATCCCTACTTGCTCCCCAAAAATTCGCTTCAATCGAACGACGATTTGCGTTGTCAAAGCAATTTCCGGAAGCAAATACAAAACTTGGTCTCCATTCGCTAAGGCTTCCTGAATTAGCTTGATATATATTTCTGTTTTACCAGAACCCGTGATTCCATGGAGTAGCACGACATCCTTCTCTTGAAACTGATTCAAAATAGATTGGTAGGCCTTTTCCTGTGGGGCATTTAACGTAAACGTAGAAGGAACAAAATTTTCATCCGCTTCATCAAAGCGCGAAACAACCACATCAAAAATTTCAAAGACCTGGTTCTTAACCAAAGTCTGCAACGAACTTTCCGACAATCCAGCTTGACTAAAACTGTTTTTAGCCAGACCTTTTTGATTCGTTTCCGGGCTTCTTAGCACTGGGATATATTGCAGGTAATGCAAGAGAATCGCCATCTGCTTTTGTTTCTCCTCCAGCGATTGAATCAAATCTGTGAGTACTAATTTATCCTCAAAAGAAGCCGTTAAACGGACTTTTCGCTGCACTTTAGGGGTGTAGCGATCTTTTAGTTCATCAAAAATAATCACCGCATCCTTGCCCACTAAGGCCTTAATGAGGTGGTAGGGGCTTTTGACTTCGGCAAATTTGGCAAGCTCATCATAGGTCAAGGCGCCTTTATCGCGTATCTCGACATAAATAGCTAACTCTTTTTCTGACAACGTTTCAGGGCTCGAAAATTCTGGATTCAGCTGAACCTTCGATTGACTTGAAATCTTCAAACCAGCTGGTAAAGCGACCTGAAACACCTCGCCCGGATAACACATATAATAGTCCGCCACCCATTGAAAAAGGGCGATTTGAGAGGATGTGACTAGTGGAGCATCGTCTAAAATCTCCAACAAGTATTTCGCCTGATACTCCTTAGGCGGGTTATGGTGAATTGTTACAATCACTCCCGTCAAGACTTTCTTTGTCCCAAAAGGCACCACCACCCGCAATCCCGACTGCACAAATTCAGCCCATTCCCGTGGCACCCGGTACGTAAAATAACGAGGGATGGGAAGCGGAAGAAGGACATCCCCAAAAACCGTTTTTTCCTCCCCTATTTCCATTGTAAAGTCTGAATAAGGTGAATCGCATCTTTTTTTAGATACCGAATAACCGGGGCCAATGAATCATTTTTCGTCGCCGTATTAAAATAGACAGCACCACGTAAAAAATGTTTAGTGCTATCCGTAACAATAAACTGAAAGGAAGTCGCTACTTCTCCTTCTAATTCGATAACCGCCGCTTTGCGACCACTTAGTGTTGTAATATATCCTTCGTCTATCCGAGTAGCTTTCATTTGGTGCTTCGCTGCCAGAATATAAGAATCCCGAATCATCTTTTGGAGCCTTTTAGGATCATTAAGAACGGGTTTATAAGTTAATTGTATGAAGGCGTCCCAACGAGGATAGTAAATATAGATCCAATGTGGCTCGGCGAAATAGGTGGTATCCTTTTTTACCTCTGCCCATTGCGAAACCTCAAAACTAAAGGGATGGCCTGGCTCAAGAGACCTGTATTGATGAGTAGGAATGGCTATTAAAGGATATCCTTTAGGTCGTGGTAAGGACGTGTTTTCTTCCTCTGAGGCGGTTCCACAAGAAAACAAGGTCATCAAAAAACCAAAAAGCAAAAGACGCATATTCGCTTATTTTAAACCGTAATACGCTAAGATAGGATTTTGTATGGATTCAAACACTTTTTCCCGTAAAACAGGCAAATCTTCCATCGTTAAACCTTGGGTCTCTATAGGTGGATGAATTTCTACATGCAAAACACCTGGACGCATCAGTAAGGTGTCTTCATCCATGATTTGGTGATTATTATGAAAACTCATCGGAACAATGGGCACTTGTTGTTGAATCGCCATAATGAAGGCCCCATCTTTCAAAGGATTCGCCATATAAGGCAATTGCTTGAAAACAATTCCTCCTTCAGGAAAAATGACAATACTCCGCCCTGATTGTAAAGCACGTAACGAGCGACTCAAGGAACTTGCCCGGCTATTCTTATCATTTCGGTCTACCAAAATATTCAAGCTAGCGTATAAATAGCCAAAAAGCGGGATTTTCTTCATCGCATTCTTTCCCACAAAGGAGAAAAACTGATGAATAATCACCACCACCACCGCAATATCTACGTAAGAAAAGTGATTCGAACAGAACACGTAGGTTTGCTTCGGATCTGGCTTAAAATGATGTGTCACTTTGATACGAATCCCCGCAAAAAGAAAAAAGAGTTGCCCCCACAGTCGGACAAGCCTATGAGCAACTCTTTTCCAGGATCGTCTTTGTAAAAAGACAAAGATCAATGGATATAATAACAAAAAGATCAGTACGAATACGAATCCTGCCCAGAAAGTGTATAGCCCCTTTAAAAAAGATGAAAGCAAAGAATTTTTGTTTTTCATAATCTAAACGAGCGCCCTAAAACTAGGATTTACTCTACTATTCCTAATTGAACGGTGTTTGTCTTCTTATCTTTATTAGCAGGAACAGATAAAGTCGTCACGAAGATATCTCCTTTAGACAACAAGTTATCTTGCTTTAATTTATCTACCATCGCAGCAACTGTTTTCTCTGCGTTACCCGTTCCTGGATCGTAGAAGAACACACGTGCTCCCCACAATAAACCCATCGTAGACATCAATTCTTTATTCGATGTAAAAACGAATAAATCTGCCTTAGGACGGTGAGCTGATAAACGGAAGGCTGTATAACCTGAGTTTGTAATACATAAAATCGCTTTCGCTTTTGCATCACGCGCTAAACGACAAGCTCCTGCAATTAAACGATCTTGTGAAGGGACATTTTCAGAGGCAGATGCACTTAAAGAGTGATTCTTAAAGTAAATCGCCGCCTCATTACCTTGTACAATTTCAATTTCATTTTGCTGTTGTTCCACCACCTCGTGAATATGAGCCATTGTCTCAACCGCTTTCACTGGATAAGCACCTGAAGCAGATTCACCACTTAACATGGTTGCTGAAGCTCCTTGTAATACCGCATTCGCAACGTCAGACGTTTCCGCACGCGTAGGTACTGGATTTGTGATCATAGACTCTAACATCTGTGTCGCTACAATAACAGGCTTACCTGCTGCTGTACACTTCTCCACCATTACTTTTTGTAAGTAAGGTACCACAGCACCATCCATCTCCACACCTAGATCACCACGAGCTACCATGATGGCATCCGTCGCTGCAATAATCTCATCTAAATTATCAATCGCTTCCGGCTTTTCAATTTTCGCGATCACACGCGTATTCTTACCGTAAGCCTTAATCTTCTCTTTAATATCCCAAATATCGCTCGCCTTACGAACAAAAGAAAGCGCTACCCAATCCACACCGTGATCAAGACCAAAATACAAATCAGCTTCATCTTTAGGTGTTAAACAAGGCAATGACACCTTAGTACCTGGAAGATTAATTCCTTTTTTTGATTTCAAAATACCTCCGTAGATCACCTCGGTTACTACCTCTTTCTTTACTTTATCTACTGAAAGCACTTTTACTTCTAAGTTACCATCATCCATTAAGATGCGCTCACCTGGATTCACATCTAAATACATCGAGGTATAGGTGGTACCTACTTTTTCGGATGTACCTAATAGATTTTCATCCATCGCAAAAATCAATTGTTGGCCTGCTACTAATGGTACCCCATTATTCTCCACTAATTGTGTACGAATTTTAGGACCTTGTAAATCTTGAAGGATTGTTAGATTCAAACCCATCTCCTCTGAGATAGAACGAATCGTCTTTAAACGCTCTAAATGATCCTCATGCGTTCCATGAGAAAAATTTAAGCGGAAAACGTTAACACCCGCTTGAGCTAATTGAATTAATGATTCTCTTGATTCTGATGTGGGACCTACTGTGGCTACAATTTTTGTCTTGCGTTGATACGACATAATTTGGATAAGATTCTAATGACGCTGCAAGTTACATCTATTACACAAAAAAAACCACCTAATGGTGGTTTAAATTGATATAACAAGAGAAATACAGCTTAGTATTCCCAAAGACTACTCTCTATTTCAAGTAGTTTATTTTCGATCATTTGAGACTGCAATAAACTTTGTCTCTCACCTCCGAATAGATCAGACAAAAACTTGTCTTCGATATTACCTGTCTTCACAATACGTGCACTGAATAATCGCAAATCAAAAGCATAAGCCATGTTTTTATGCTGAAGATCATTCTGTGCATTGTACCAAATACAATCCGGATTATTTTTAAATAAATCGTATAAATCCTTATACTTAAAACTCGCAATTGGCTTATCAAATCCAGCGATCGTTTTAGAAGCAGGAATGATTAAAGATATCGATTGAATATCAAAATAAAGGCGAGATCTCAAACGATCAATTATCGCATCTTCTCTAATTTCAATAATAGTCAAATCCTTGGCAAAATAGTAATCTGCTTGACTTGAAGCGGGCTTTTCAGCAAAAGCATCCTTTGCTGGCGCAGCAGCATCCTCCTTTTTAGCTGGGGCCGCAGAGCCCCATCCATCATCTCCTCCACCGGCTGGCGCAGCTGACTTAGCTGCAGGTGTGGCCGCATTTTCATCCCCAAAACCTGCGGATCTTTCAGCTTCTGAAAGTCCTCCCCCACCTAATGACTCCTCTATTTTTAAATTATCGTTAAACTGCTCTAACGTTAATTTAACGTTTAATGAATCACTCTTGTAGGGAGTTAAAATTCCTGCACGCACCCAATCAACTAAAAATTTAGATATCTGGTGATTAATAGAAAAAAATGGCTTGTTGACTTTCTCATTCAAATCCATTCTTCTCCATAAACGTAAACGATAATGAATATCTTGCTCCTCAATAGGATGAGCAGAATTTGCATTAGAAGGCTTTTCTTGGCCAAAAACCGTCAGGTTAGCTGCCAATAGAAAACACAAGAAAAGTTTATTCACCCAATTCATCTTCATTCGATTAATTTAAAGGAATATTTTTAACCATATTGAAAGGAATAGTCTCAACAGCCCCCTTAAAGTTCTTTCTTTGAACCTCCTTTATTTCTATATAGTAACGATCACCCGCTTGAGCTTGTTGTGCAAGCTTAGTAATAGATCCAGAACCCGGTAAAGTCATATCATCAACTTTTCTTTGGCCTCTGGCTAGCGCTATATATACTTGAGTTACTCTAAAATTAGCATCTTCCGGATTAGTTGTTTTAAAAGACTCCTCCGCAATAGCTCTAGCATCAATGGAACGAAGTCCTGTCGCAACAGCACCTCGCTTTTCGTCTAATTCTGAGCCATTACCAAACACTTTCACATCTGGTCTTGGTACACGACGAACACGAAATGTTTCTTTACCTAATAGTGTTCCCCCGTTATTTACATTTAGAGTAACCGTTGCCGAAGAAGGCACTACTGTTACCTTACCTTTATTAGCCCCTGCAATTGCTTCTCCACCATCAGCTGTAAAAGTAGGATTCCAAAGTGCTCCTAGGCCAGAACTTGCTACACTTAGGCGGTTTGCACAACCTAAATACAAGGCTGGCAATGTACCTGTTTCAATGTTGTAAGTGGGTTTCAATACAAAATATTCCTTCGTAATAGTCTCCGTTTTAGGACCGTCAGGACTCATGTAAGACACAGAAGCCGTGTAAGTCTTCTTCGAAAGTCCATTGGCATCGTATCCACCTCCAGAGGTTTTAAACTTAATTTGACCACGGCCATCCAGTACTTGTAATGAAGCGCCATTTAAACTCATGCGAGGCGTAAAACCACTGGAAGTAGCTCCAATAAATACTTCAGCCTGGTATTCCATCCCAGCTACTACCGTATTTGCATTTGCCGAAACTTGAGCGAAAACTTTATCAAATTTAATTTCTTTTGCTCCTACCTTTCCAGCTAATTGATTTAGCACCTCCGCCTCGTAGCGACGAATCTCCGATTGCTTTTGAGATAAAGTTGCTAAGGCTGCAGCTACCGGAGTAGTTTGAAAATTTAATTCCGCAAAATCCTTATTCGCATTATTAGGATCTTTACTTGTTAAAGGGTCATCTTTACCATCAGGAGATAAGGAGGGGAATTTAGTGCCTGGATCCGCCGCTAAAGATAAATCTTTTACATATTTATCAAAAAGTGGAATCAACTTATAAGCCTCTCCTTGTTTAGAGCCACCTACCATTATTTCGTAAATCTTCTCCTCTTCCTTCGGATTTTTGATATTCCCTGTTTGAGGATCAATTCCACCACCAGCTTCTAGTACCTTACCTTTTACATTCTCGATATGAGCTACTAAAGCATCCGTGATTTTTCTAACTTCATTTGCTTTTCTCAATACATCGACATAGGCCGCAGGATTAGGTAGGTCTTTAATACGCTCCTCAATTCCTTGCACCATGCCTTTACTTTTTTTCAAGGATGATTCATTAGCCACTTCCAAACTATTATTCAAAAGGGCAAATTTCTGCAATAGGGCATCACTCACCTGCAAAGCTAGCAAGGCTGTTAATACCAAATACATCATCCCGATCATTTTCTGCCGGGGGGTTTCCTTTAAACTTGCCATAATTAGCCTTTCATAGCTGTTAACATACTACCATACACTTGATTCAAGGATTGAATATTAGCATTCAATTTCGCTAATTCCGCCTTAAATAATTCAGCATCTTTTTGAGTAGCTGCAATATGTTCTACACTCGTATTTACATTACTATAGAAGCCATTTATCGCCTTCATATGCTTGCTAGCCTCTTGAATCTCTGCTTCATAAACGGAGTTCAACTTCTCTAAAGAAGCACCAGCTTTAGCATAATTTTGCGTATACTTGGCTGCTTCCGTAGAGGAAGCTGAAATAGCTGATAAAGACTGAGATGCATCAGATACAGATTTATTCAAACCACCTAGAGACTCTGCAGAAGAATTTAATGACTTCACAAAATCTTGAGTTGCACCCGTTGCCTTAGAAATATCTGATAAGCTATTAGCTGTATCAGTCAATGATTTCAAGCTCTTAGTTAAATGTGCAACTGCTTCAGGGTCTAAACCTGGAACATCACCAGTGTGACGCGCAGCAGCAGGACGAGCCTCACCTCCAGCTAATTCAGGATATACTTTTTCCCAATCGTACTGTTTTTCCTCTTTAGACTTTAAATAAAGAACTCCAAATAGAATAAAAATGGCGGCCTCGGTAAACATCCCTACCATCAACATCTCATTTGCACCTGTCCAGTGTAAAATCTTAAATAAGGCACCTACAATTACAATAGCTGCACCAAAACTGGCAATAACATTAATCGATTTTTCCATGTTAGTAAATTGTTTTTCTTTTAAATTATTTAGTAGGCGCCTTCCCTAAATATCTCATAGAGCAACGGAAACCTATATATGATCTTTTTTGACTTTCAATTTCATGAACGCGAGAACCTGTCTCTAAATAATAAGCAATATCCTTCCAGGATCCACCTTTAACAACTTTTCGCGGTTCTTTAGCGTCTAAATTAACGGGGTTAGAATCCCAGTTTAGTACCGTTGAATTTTCAGCATACGAATCTTGCACCCACTCAGCGACATTCCCCGCCATATTATACAAGCCGTAGTCATTAGGTGTATACGCATTAGCCGGTGCAGTATAGGCATAGCCGTCTGCATCAAAATTACCACGTCTTGGCTTAAAATTAGCTAATAAACAGCCTTTAGAGTTCGTTAAATAGGGATTACCCCAAGGGTATTTAGCCGCAGCCTTTCCTCCTTTAGCAGCCCACTCCCATTCCGATTCTGTAGGTAATTGAATAGAAGGCATCGCGTATTTACCTTCTTTTGAACGATAATCATTTAAGATTTTTGTACGCCAAAGCGCAAAATACTTAGCAGCTTTCCAGCTTACACCCACCACAGGATACATATCAAATGCCGGACTAGCGAAATAATTCTCTGTTAAAGGGTCTCCGTTGTGATAGGAGAAATCTTTTTTCCAAACCGTCGTATCTGGATAGTAATCTGACATGATACGCTCCTCTCCTAAGACAGAAACAGAATCTCTTAATAGTGAATTAGTAAATTGACGGTACTCGTTATTTGTAATTTCAGTATCATCCATAAAAAAGGGCACTACTGTAACCCTGCGGTTGAAATTAGCGACAGATGACGTGATATCTTCATCTGCTTGACCCATGATAAAACTACCTCCAGGCACCAAAACCATACCAAATGGAGTAGGCTGACTCCAACCCTTTCTTGTCGTGGCGATGATCTCACCAGACATTAAACCAGGATCGTCTTTAGGGCCTTTTTTAGATAGAAAGCTGAAGAAACCGCCTAAAGGGCCTTTTTTCTCTTTCCCTTTCTCACTTGAAAGTGATTTACCATTGCTAGGTGCTTTCTTAGAACAACTAGGTATTGTAAAAAGAACAGCTAACAAAAGAATTACCGATAAAAACTTAATCTCAAAAATTCGAAAATTCATATTCGATTATTATAGTAATTAGGTGAACGAAAATAATGTAAAAAAATTGTCTTCATCATTCTCAACTCACACAATCCTCCAAATTTAAAAGTTTTTAATGAATTTATAAGTATTAATCAAAAAACTTAGCCCATAGAATTTTCCGTAAACTATAAAATCCTAAACCGTGGAGTGCGAATAGGAGCCACTTTACCCTTCTTAATTCGTTCGGGTATTTGATACCTAATGGCAATCTCATGAGATAATGGCCTCTTAGCCAACGAATTAGATACTGCTAAATCCAAAGAATAACCAATATCTAATTTGTTTTCTAAAATAGAAACTCCCAATAATCCCATGGCAGCATCTCCATGCCTATAACCAGTTCCAACATAAAAAAGTTTATTATAATAAATTCTAGCACCCGCTTCTGGAACTAAATTTCCAGAATAAGCTCTCAATAAGGCATATGGAGACACATCAAAGTAATCATTCAATGGAATCTCGGCGCTACCATTTAAGGAATAGACTTGTTCTAGAGGCATTAAAACAGAATACCCTTTAAAGGAGAAATTGGGTGAATTTATATGATCAACCGAAATACCTACTTGCCAATTCGATTTTGAATAGAGAATCCCTACACCAAAATCAAGAATTGCTTGACTTGCGGTAGAACCTGAAAATAAAGAGGTGACGGGATCATTGGGATCTCTAACGCGAAATGAGCGCCCATCGAATGTTTTAATTTGAGTTCCAGCAGAAAATCCAAAGGACCACGTGCCTTCATCTTTCGATAAATGATAGGCCCCTAATGCTTTAAAGGACTGCTGAGATACTCCAGATGGCGTCTTGTCAGAATAAAATAGAATCCCTACTCCTAGCTTGGGTGTCACTCCAAAAGAACTAGATACCCAAGTAGTTCCTAAATTCCCTGCACCATCATTTGTAGTCGAATAACCAGACCATTGATCTCGGAATTGCACTGCTACGTAATTAGCCGATTTCCATCCTGAAAACGCCGGATTTATCAACGTAGAATTAGCAGAGAAAATACTGAATTGTGGACTTTGCTGTGCAAATAGGGGAGAAAAACAAACAAATAAAGTGCCCACAAATAAGAGGGAACGGCATGACTTTATTAAGATACTCAAGCTGCGCTTCATTCGTTGGATGAAAATAGGTAGGCTAAAATAATAAAAAAGCCTCATTGAAGAGGCTTTTTTATTATTTATTTACTTGCTTAATGTAATGTTCTAGAGCTCCTGTCATAGAAGGAGCATTCGGCATAGGTGCTTGAATATCTACCATTAATCCTGCATCTACGACAGCTTGGGCTGTTGTGGGGCCAAAAGCAGCCAAACGGGTATTATTTTGCTTGAAATCCGGAAAATTTTGAAATAAAGAAGTAATTCCTGAAGGGCTAAAGAAAGCAATTACATCATAAAATACATTCTCTAAATCGGATAGATCTGCCGAAACGGTTTCATACATAACAGCTTCCGTAATTTGGAAGTCGTTTGTGCCCATATAATCTGGAAGATCTTTTTGGCGCTTATTAGAGCAAGGGAACAAAAATTTCTCTCCCTTATGCTTCTTAATAATTTCCAATAAATCTAAGGCTGTCTTCGTACCTGTAAATACCTTACGCTTACGAATCACAATATATTTTTGCAAATAATTCGCTGTCTGTTCCGTAATGCAGAAATACTTCATATCTGTAGGAACTTCCTGCTTTGCTTCTTTACACATACGGAAGAAATGATCGATCGCATGACGGCTCGTAAATATGATGGCTGTATGCTGAAGTATTTCAATTTTTTGCTTTCTGAAATCTTTATAAGCAATCCCTTGCACTTCGATGAAAGGTCTAAAATCCACCTTTATATTGTACTTTTTTTCTATTTCAAAGTAAGGAGATTTCGCATCTGCAGGTGCAGATTGAGTAACAAGAATACTCTTTACTTTCTTTAAACGACTCGTTTCTTCTGTTGCAGTTTTACTCATAATCGGTCAATTTTGGCAGGTTAAGTACCCGCTTTAAAATTCAGAGTGCAAATATACGACAATTTTTTACAGAATTTTATCTTGGTTTAGATGTAAGAAGGAAAAATTAATTCCCTGATACCAAACAAGATAATCTGACCTTCGATGATTAAAAGATAGATAAAGAGAAAAAACCGCGGGAAGGAGAAACTTCGCTGAAAACTTTGGAAAAAATAAATAAATCGAAAAAGAAAATAGAAATCCACGATGTATAAAAAGGGATTAAAATCAATCGATGTGGCAGGGCCCACGTAAACCGCATAAAAGCAAAGAATCGCAAACAGAACTGTGAAAAATTGCAAATTTGTTTGAAGAGATTTAAAATAATGAACATTGGCTAAGCCCTTCAATTTAAATAGATCTGTAAATAAATAATAAACGAAGTAACGAGAAATGAACAGTAAAAAAGAGAGGCCCAGTTTAGAGAAAATAAAGAATACACTCGGCCAGATAGTTACAAAATTATCTGCATTGCTGAAAAACTCATCTTTTAGTGCAGTTTTAAAACCCGTTAAATAGGCTAAACAAGCGGTGATTAAACTCAAAGTGAATAATACCAACAGATTAGGTAAGGCAAATGGGCGTCTCATCCACACCTCATCCTTTACCTCCCACCTGATCCAATCTGCATAGCGATAGAAGGAGGTAAATACACGCGGGTAGGCAGAGAATAATAAACCCAAACAGGCCATTACTGAGAGTATGCTTAATAAAAAGAAATTTGAGAAGGGAGCTCCCGACCGTGTTTGAAGCGAAAAGAAATCAGCTTTTTCTGCCGCAACTACCTTTTCGTTACGTTCTAAAGAGAATTCCCCGGGTAAGCCTTCCAGATCTTCAGAATAAACGGTTAAAATAACCTTATGCTTTAAACTATCCAGTGGTATCCGAAAGGTCTCCCCTTTCTTCAAGTCCTTAAACAAGGCTCCTTGTAAAAAGAGATGGTAATTTTCTTTAGGGGTAATGGCCAAATAAGCTTTGGGGAAATCCTCTGGATGCAATTCCAAGGACTTCGAATGGTAATTATAATGCTTCGAAGAGACGTAAGGCAAGAAACTTTTCCAAGCCTCCTGGTATACTAACCAATCGCGTTCAAAGGAATAAACCTTTTTCCAAGCAGCCTGGCTGGTACCCGATAGCAATAGTAAAGCCCATAAAAAAAATCTGCTCATCGTTTTCCTCCAGGGAATTAAATGAGCAGATTTAAATAGGAAAGGAATCATTCCTTGAAATTAATTCAAATTTTTAGCTGATAAGGCTTTAACCATCGTATCACCAATATCAGCTGGAGAGTAAACCACGTGGATTCCACACTCTTGCATAATTTTCATCTTCGCTTCTGCTGTGTCGTCAGCACCACCGATGATGGCACCTGCGTGACCCATACGACGTCCTTTCGGAGCTGTTTGGCCAGCGATAAATCCTACGACTGGCTTGCGATTACCATCTGCTTTAATCCAACGAGCCGCTTCCGCTTCCATACCTCCACCGATCTCACCGATCATCACGATACCTTCTGTTTCTGGGTCGTTCATTAATAATTCAACCGCTTCTTTCGTAGTTGTTCCGATGATCGGGTCACCACCGATACCGATGGCTGTTGTTTGGCCTAAACCTGCTTTTGTTAATTGATCTACCGCTTCGTATGTTAACGTTCCTGATTTAGAAACGATACCTACGCGACCTTTTTGGAAGATAAAGCCTGGCATGATACCTACTTTACATTCGTCAGCGGTCATAACGCCTGGGCAGTTTGGACCGATTAAACGGGTATCGTAGTTAGAGATATATTCTTTCGCCACGATCATATCTTTCGTAGGAATGCCCTCCGTGATACAAATAATGACTTTAATTCCTGCATGTGCAGCTTCCATAATCGCATCCGCCGCAAATGCGGGTGGAACGAAAATGATCGATGTGTCCGCTCCTGTAGAAGCAACTGCATCCGCTACTGTATTAAAAATAGGGCGATCTAAGTGCTTAGCGCCACCTTTACCTGGGGTAACTCCCCCTACCACTTGGGTTCCATACGCGATCATTTGCTCCGCGTGAAAAGTTCCCTCTGTACCTGTGAAACCTTGAACAATAATTTTTGAATTCTTATTTACTAAAACACTCATTTGCTAGGGGTTATAAAAACGTAGGCGAAAAATTTTTCCAAAGGTACAAAATATTGATAAAAATTATCAAAAAGCTGATTGATGAACGAAATAAAAATGGGAACAATTTTTTTTGCGTAAATTCGAACTTTGATGCCTTTCCTATGTTGAAGCACCTTCACATCCAAAACTACTCGTTGATCGAACAGCTCGACCTGCATTTGACAGGTGGATTGACCGTAATTACAGGGGAAACAGGTGCCGGAAAATCCATCTTATTAGGGGCTATCTCCTTATTATTAGGCCAAAGAGCAGACAGCAAAAGCCTCTTCGATGCTACCAAAAAATGCATCATCGAAGGTCAATTCTCACTCAGCTCTTTCCCTCACTTACAAACCGTATTTGAGGAAGAAGAAATCGACTTTGAAGAGCCCTGCCTCATTCGAAGAGAAATCAATCCGCAAGGGAAGTCACGCAGTTTCGTAAATGACACACCCGTCACGCTCGAAACCTTAAAGCGAATCGGAAACGAATTAGTCGATATTCACTCCCAGCAAGATACTTGGTGGATGTCCCATCCAGATTTTACGCTGGATATGGTGGACGCCTACGCGCAGAATGAATCATTGAAAAGGGCCTATATTTCGGCATTTGCAGCCTGGTCGTCCAGTGTTTCCGCTTTGCGCTCCTTAGAACAAGAATCCACTAAAGGGACACAAGAATTAGATTTCATCCAATTTCAATTCGACGAATTAAGCAAGGCTCAGTTAAGAGAGGGTGAATACGAAGCCTTAGATACAGCAGTCCAAAAATTGCAAAATGCCGAACAAATCAAGGAAAAACTAGCTGTTTTAGCACAAGCCCTAAGTATATCAGAGGTTTCTGCATTGCAGCAAAGTCGCATCGCTTTACAACAAGCCACTTCACTTAGTAAGTGGGGCGAGAATTTTGCAGACTGGAAAACACGCATTGAATCCATCTGGATTGAATTGAAAGATTTAGGTGCCGAAGTCGAAGGCGAAGCGGAGGATTTCATTTACGATCCTTTAGAATTAGAACAAAAACAAAAGCGATTAGACCTGCTCAATCGTTTATTGCAAAAATACCAAACGTCTACAGTTTCAGAATTAATCGAATTAGTCGATTCCCTTGATTTGCGACTATCTCAATTTTCATCGATGGATACGCTGTTAGCAGATTCGCGTAATCGGGTAGAAACCGATTTCAAGCTCGCTTCTTCAGCGGCTTCAGCTTTGTCATCCTCTCGATCTGCGGTTTTAGATGCGATATCCCATGCACTCGTCTTATCCTTACAATCCTTAGGTATTCCGAATGCGAATTTGGCTTGGGAGATGACGGCCAAAGAATTAGCGGCGAACGGCTCGGATAAAATCCTACTACTTTTTTCTGCAAACAAAGGTTTAGCCCCTAAACCATTCAAGCAAATCGCCTCAGGAGGTGAAATGAGCCGTTTGATGCTTTCGATAAAACATTTATTAGCGAAGAAAAGAGCTTTACCATCCCTTATTTTGGATGAAATCGATACCGGTGTTTCGGGTGAAATCGCCATCAAAATGGGTCAAATGCTGAGCCAAATGGGGCAAGGGCACCAAATCATCGCCATCACGCACCTCCCTCAAATCGCAGCAGCTGGATCCAAGCATTGGTTTGTTTACAAAGATCACGCGGGTTCCAAAACTGTTTCGAACCTTCGGGAGTTAATTAAAGAAGAACGCGTAGAAGAAATCGCTAAAATGATCGGGGGCCAGCAAGGCTACAAGGATCTATTAGTTAATGTTCGAAATTTAATCCAATCACACGAATGAAAAAATTAGTGGCTGTATGCCTTTTGCTAGTCGGATGCGCACAGGCAGAAGAAAAACTCAGTGAAGAATTACAAACAAAAGTACTCGAGTTGCATGATGTATTAATGCCTAAAACAGAACAAATCGTTTCTTTAAAATCGAAATTAGACAGTCTTTCGACTGGTGCTGATTCAACACACGTTCGCCAACTGATTAGCTCATTGGACAAAGCAGACAAATCAATGATGGATTGGATGCATCAGTTCTCCATCGATAGTTTGGGGAAAATGGACGTAAGCACTAAGGTGATTTACCTCAAGAACCAATACACACAATTAACTGATCTTCAAAAACTGACAGATTCTACCCTCCATGCAGCACAAAAATACCGTCCTTAGTTTACTGCTTTCTGTGATTCTATTCTCCTGTTCTCAAGAGAAGAAATTACCCTTCTTGGGACCCAAATCGGTGAATGCGAAAGGCGACACGGTATACCACCAGATTCCAGCATTTCAGTTTCTAAACCAAGATTCCCTTATCGTTACAGAGAAAGACGTGAAAGGCAAAGTGTATGTGGCCGATTTCTTCTTCACCACTTGCCCTACCATTTGTCCTAAAATGAAAACGCAGATGTTGCGCATTTATGAGCGATACAAAGATCACGATGAAGTACGCATCATTTCACACAGCATTGACCCTGATTTCGATAATACCTCCGTTCTAAAAGATTATGCCACGCGCTTACAGGTAAAGGCTCCAAAATGGAATTTATTGACGGGTGACAAGGCTGCTATTTATAAATTAGGCCAAAAAAGCTATATGGTTTCTGCCCAGGAAGATCCGAATGAGGCAGGTGGATTTGTCCACAGCGGAGCCTTCATTTTAGTAGATAAAAACAGGCATGTCCGAGGCATCTATGATGGCACCGTGGAAACGGAGGTTAATCATTTGTTGGAGGATATGGAAATACTTTTAAATGAAAGGTAAAATTCCCGAGGGGAATTTTACCTTTCATTTAAAAGAGAGTAGAGATTATAGAGCATAGAGTAAAGAGTAAGCCAATCTCTTATCTCTTATCTATACTCTCTTATCTATACTCTCCTCTCTCTAATCTTAGAAAAAAAAACATGAAATACTTACTTCTTTTATTAACCCCGTTTTTTTTCTCTTGCCAGAGCAAGGAAGAAATCACCCAGCAGCAATATTCCGTAGAGGGTATGGCCTTGTATCAAACACATTGTGAGAATTGCCACCAGGCAGATGGATCAGGATTACGCGATTTGTATCCGTCTATTCAGAAAACAAAATTAAGCCCGGAGGCTTTGGCCTGCTTACTAAAAAATGGAAAGAAGGGAAATGGATTTATGCCTGCTAATGCTAAAATTCAAGCATTAGACATCGCAGAATTAATTACGTATATGCGTGAAAAATGGGGTGGTAAAAAACAGATTTATCCTGTAGACAGTGTGAAACTAGCACTCAAAAACTGTCGCTAATTCGTAGGCATTCCTTCGACTGCCACCACCGAATTACGTACTTGTCTTAAAGAGTAAGTAGAAAAATCTTGGGCGGCATCCAGACCCACTCCATTGACTAATTCAGTTCGGGTTCTTAATTGAACCGCCTTGTCAGTAAAAATACGTTTTTCTGTAACTACCCAATTGAACTCATCCGTCTTCAGGGTTTCTTCTTTTTCAATGTTATGAATAACAACATGACCAATAAGCTTGTACGTATTTTTTACCCGATAATAATGGGCTGAATCACCTCGAACTTCGGAAGTAATCCTTCCTTTTTTATCAAAAAACCAAAGTTTTACTTCTTTAGGATATACCCGATCTTCAGTAGACAAAGTCCATTGTACATCCGTCACCATTCTAATTACTTTTCTAGCGGAATCAGAATAAACCATGTCGATGCCAAATAATTCAGATTTCGGACCCGAATAGAAAGCCTTAGAATCATCGACCTTCTCGCGACAGGAAAAAAATGTGCAGGTGATCAAGAGCAAAAAGAGTAGGCTCGAATTGCGCATGAGAGCAAATTAGTTGATTTTCTGTTTTTGGAACCAAAGGTCACTAAAAGTTAATCCCAAAGTTATCCTGTGATATTGCTCCTCCATCCCATTTTCAGTGATCAAACCACGGCGACCCACTTGATATGCGATATTAAGGAGGGATAGATTGCGAAGCGGTAAGGCAAATCCAAAACTTACATTTTTATCAATGGCATAACTACCATTACCTAAGAAATCATAAGGGGTTTTCTCAATGGAAGCCCCTATTCTGTACGTAGTCCGTTTGAAGTAATTCGAAATTGACTCATAATCAGGGGTGTATTCCCCTCCAACAGAAACTTTATGAGAAGAAGGCAAAGAAGTAGAACGACCTAAATTATTGGAAACTTTACTCCAATCTGTATGCGTATAATCAATACCGAACATCCAATTTGCCAATTTTTCTACACTGACACCAAATCGCTTAGTTACCGGAATTTGCTGTACAGAAACAGCCAAATTATCTAAAGTATCTGCATTAATAATACTCAAACCAGAAATATCAAACGTCGCGAAACGCTTCACTTGATTTGCGTTAACCGTTGATTTTAGATCAAGAGTAGCCCCCAAATTCAAAAATAAATCCGGCTTCAACTTATGTCGGTATGCGAATCCTGCCTTAAATTGGAAATCAGAATAAGACGTCAAATCTTCTAATTGAACTTTATAGTATTGACCATCAGACAAATTCTGTGTTGCTACATTTCGATTTACTTGGCCAAATAAATAATCCATTTGTAAGCCAACATAAAACTCTTTACCAAGTCGAAAACCATTTGAAATCGAAACTTTATTTACCCCTCCACTTCCTTTATATGAATAAATTAAACTATCCACACCTAGTAAATTTAGACGGCGATATGATTTTGTCTCATATTCCACCGCCGAATGAGGACGAATAGCTACTGACATTGTCCAGCGTGAAGTAAGAGGTAAGGTCAAATTTAACGACTGAAAATTGCCTCCTAAAATCTTTTGCTGTTGACGATAATCTTGTAATGTTTTGTATTCCGTATTTATTCCTACCTCTAAATTTGTGTACCGGTTTCTGGCTAACAAAGCGGGATTTACCGTATTACTATAAATACCATTCGAGTTCGATACACCAATTCCACCCATCATCATTTGAGTAGCATTATCGCCGCTCTGAATCTCACCCATACCTAAATAAGAATACGGGGAATTCAAGATGGTCTGTGCCCAAGCAACTGGAGACACAAGTAGAAACAAAACGATTAGCAGATAACGAAGCGTTTTTATAAAGGTTGTAGGCTTGTCCAAAGAAATAAAAATCATAGAATTAAAATCCTCCCTTTCGGGAATAATAGTGTGCAAAGGTCGTAATTTTATTTCACAATCGACTAAGTTATTAGCTATATTTGAATTCAAAATAATTGACAGAATGATTGAAGATTTAAAAAATGGGATCTATTTAGATAATTCAGCATGGGATATGATCCTTTTTGGAGGAATTATGTTAATCAGTTTTATATTAAGACGTTTTTTCTCTAATTCATTTTCAAAAATTGTTTACCGCTTTATCCCAGACGAATCAATCTCCATTCAAGATTGTGTTCAACTTATTCGCAAACCCTTCGAATTACTCATATTTTGGATCTTTTTGTATTTTGCAGTCCAAAATTTACACGTACCATCCGCCTGGAATATCCAGCCGATGGAAAAATTTGGCCTACTTTACCTCCTTGAAAAAGCCTTCGAATCAGCGGTTATTTTCACCATTACTTGGGTAGTAGTTCGCTTAATGAAGGTGGTTATTTTAGTAGCCCAAGAAAAGTGGAACGGAGCTGACCAAAAATCCAAACAACAATTCATTCCCTTCCTGAACGACCTATCGATGGTATTTATTATCACGGCTGCTGGATTTGTTTTCCTTGGTCGCGTTTTTGAAGTGGATGTGGTGGCATTGATCACTGGTTTAGGAATCGGAGGTTTGGCCTTAGCTTTAGCAGCCCGTGAAACCCTAGAAAATTTATTTGCTTCATTCACCATCTTCTTGGATTTACCCTTTGTAGTAGGTGATAATATTCAAATAGGGTCCATCAGTGGAGATATCGAAAAAATTGGATTTAGAAGCACTCGCATCAGAGGTGCAGATGGCAATCTAATCCTAGTTCCTAATCGTCTGCTCACCTCACAATCTCTCGAAAATATGAGTGAGCGTGATTTTAGACGAGCTAAATACACACTTCTTTGTGAGTTAAACACCAAGCCTTCTCAAATTGAATCAGCCATTGCAAGCATTGAAGCTCTTATTCTAGAAGAGCCTTTGTGCAAGAAAAAGGCCCCTAAAGTGATTTTTGAGGGTTTTAGTGCCTATTCTATTGATATTTCAGTGACTTATTTTGTTCAGACCAAAGACTTTGCAAAGTTCCAAGCGACAAAACAGGCTGTCAATCTAGGGATACTGAAGGTGTTGGAGAAGGAAAAGATTGTGATGGCGAGGAGCTAGCGGCCGCAGGCCGCTAGAGAGAGTAGAGAGAGGAGAGTATAGAGTATAGATTAAAGCATAAAGAATAGAGCATAAAGCATAAAGATGGCATTAAAAAAGGGAACCTCTGTTCCCTTTTTTAATGCATATGCAAAGTAGATAAGAGATTGTAGAGAGGAGATTGGGGAAAATAAAATTCACAAATCATTGCGTAGCACGATTTAGAATTTTGTTTTATCCAATCAACTCGCGAAGATCCGCATCATGAATCATCTTCCGATCATCCGCCATCAACAAGAAGCGCGTATAAATCTTATCTAATTCAGGCTTCTCAAAATCATAACCTAATAACGTTAAACGGTGACGCAGTGCGGCGCGACCTGAACGGGAGGTTAATAAAATGGCTGACGATGAAACACCCACATCTTCTGGGTTCATAATTTCATAGTTTTGCGCGTGCTTCAAGAAGCCATCTTGATGAATACCTGACGAATGCGCAAAAGCATTTGCTCCTACGACTGCCTTGTTTGGCTGGACGTTCATTCCCATTAAATTGGAAACGAGCGTACTGGTTGGGTACAGATATTTTGGCTTAATGCCCGTAGTGAATCCTAAATCCTTATGTACGTTTAAAATCATAGCAATTTCTTCCAAAGAAGTATTTCCAGCGCGCTCTCCAATTCCATTAATCGTTACTTCGACTTGGCGAGCACCGGCCTGAATTCCGGCGATCGTGTTCGCTGTGGCTAAACCTAAGTCATTGTGATTATGCATGGAGATGGTAGCCTGGTGGATGTTATCTACATTTTCGTACAAATACTTGATGCGATCATGCATGACATGAGGCAATAAATAACCTGTTGTGTCTGGTAAGTTAACGACAGTAGCTCCAGCTTTGATGACCTCGCGTGTCAATTGGGCTAAAAAAGCCAAATCAGCACGACCCGCATCTTCAGCGAAGAACTCGACATCTTCTACGAAGGATTTGGCATACTTCACAGCCCAGACCCCGCGTTCGATTATTTCTTCGCGTGTTGAATTGAATTTATGCTTGATGTGAACATCTGATGAACCGATGCCTGTATGAATACGTGGCTTTCGTGCTGATTTAAGAGCAGCCACTGCGGCGTCGATATCTTCTTTTTTGGCACGCGTTAAGGCGCAAATGGTGGGCTCTTTAACCGCATCACAAATGGCTTGAACCGAAGCGAAATCACCTGGCGATGAGATGGGAAAACCTGCTTCAATGATATCCACCCCTAGCAACTCGAGTTGTAAAGCAACTTCTACTTTTTCTTCTCTGTTTAATTGGCAGCCGGGAACTTGTTCGCCGTCACGTAAGGTCGTATCAAAAATTTGAATTCGGTTACTCATCTGATTTTAGGTGTTTTATTTCGATGTGAAATTACAAGAATTCCTAGTTGGAAACAAGGAGATGAGAGAGTACAGAGCAGAGGATATAGATTAATAATCTTCATTTGTATTTAATTTAGATTAAAAAACTAATAATAATCTAAAAAAATACAATAAATAAGATACTTAATCTAGTATACGAAACGCGGGCAGAATATAAAATTTTGCATTTTTTTTAAGAGGCACACCACTATTAACAGACAAAGCTTGAAATAAAAAAGGGCAGACACTTAAAGCATCTACCCTCCTTCAAGTCCCAAAAGGGAAATTTAGTTATTCTCTGGACGCAAGCTACGTACTGCAGCACCTGCTCTCCACATTTCTGAATCACGCATTTCTTTTAATTCAGCTTCTAATTTCACGCGGTAATCCGGCTGAGAGTTCAACGTAATGGAACGCTCAGCTTCTGCTTGAGTTTTAACTGAATTATATAATTTCTCGAATACCGGCTTGGTAGCATCGCGGAACGGCTTCCACCAATCCAATGCCCCACGTTGTGCTGTAGTAGAGCAGTTTGCGTACATCCAATCCATTCCGTTCTCAGCAACTAATGGCATTAACGATTGCGTTAACTCCTCCACCGTTTCGTTGAATGCTTCTGATGGCGAGTGACCATTCGCGCGTAATACTTCATACTGCGCAGCGAAGATACCTTGGATAGCACCCATTAAAGTACCACGCTCACCTGTTAAGTCAGACGTTACTTCTTTATAGAAATCAGTTTCGAATAAATAACCAGAACCTACACCAATTGCCATAGCGATACATTTCTCACGTGCTTTTCCAGTCGCATCTTGGTAAACAGCGAACGAAGAGTTCAAACCTTTACCTGCTACGAATAAACGACGTAAAGAAGTACCTGAACCTTTAGGTGCAGCTAAGAATACGTCTACATCTGCTGGAGGAATAATTCCTGTCTTCTCTTTGTAGGTAATACCGAATCCATGTGAGAAATAAAGTGACTTCCCAGCTGTTAAATATTTCTTCACTGTAGGCCATAACTCGATTTGAGCGGCATCCGAAAGTAAGTAACAGATGATGGTTCCTTTTTCCAAAGCTTCTTCGATTTCAAATAAAGTCACACCTGGAACCCAACCGTCAGCGACAGCTTTGTCATACGTTTTACCTTTACGTTGACCTACGATTACATTCAGACCATTGTCTTTCATGTTTAACGCTTGCCCTGGACCTTGAACTCCATATCCAATCACGGCGATCGTTTGGTCTGCTAATACTTGTCTAGCTTTCTCTAATGGAAACTCTTCTCTTGTTACGATGTCTTCAACAACTCCACCGAAATTAATCTTTGCCATTTTTTTGTTATTTAATTTATATTCTTTGTTCGATTATACGATTTCCCAATTGCCTTCTTCCGGCAAAAACTCCACTAAGCCTTTCTCTGTTTTACCTACGGCCACACGACCCGACTTAACGTACTCTAAAATTTCCCATTTCTTCAAATAGGTATAAAACTCTTGAATTTCTTCTTCTGACCCGTTCTTTTCCACCACCACATAATCTAGTCCAAAATGCACAATCTTCGCATTCCAATCTAAATTAATCGATTTAACATCTACTGGCGTCCCTCCTAATGGAGTTGCGATTTTAAATAAGGCAATTTCGTTGAACACGATTTCGTCATCTAGGTAACCAAACACCGCGAGAACGTCGGTTACTTTACGGATTTGGCGAACTAATTTTTCTACGAATTCGCGATTTTCATGCTTAAGCACAATTGTAAAACGCGATACGCCTCTACGCTCTGTCTCTGAAACAGTCAAACTCTCGATATTTACCCGACGGCGCGTGAAAATAATCGTGATGCGATTCAATAGACCGACCGTATTCGTCGTAAAAATAGAAATAGTGTAATTCGTTAACATAATTATTCCAGCCTAATACTTGTTACACAGCCACCTGCAGGTACCATGGGGAATACATTTTCCTCTTTTTCGCAAATAATTTCTAACAGATAAGGCTTATCTGAATTCAATAAAGTATCGATAGAATTACTTAAGTCTGCCCGATCGGATACCGTATGGCCTGCAATGCCAAAACCTTTAGCGATGGTGATAAAATCAGGATTCTGTAATTCAACGAATGAATAACGGTTCTGAAAGAAGAGCTGTTGCCATTGGCGAACCATTCCTAAGAAGTTATTATTCAAGATGATTATTTTCACTGGCAAACCGCTTTGCGCGATGGTGCCTAGTTCTTGCAAAGTCATTTGGAAACCACCATCACCGATGACCGCCACTACTTCGCGTTCTGGGACTGCTACCTTTGCTCCAAAAGCGGCAGGTAGGGCAAAGCCCATCGTTCCAGCGCCACCGGAAGTAACAATTGAATTGCGTTTTTTAAAACGATAATAGCGATTAGTAATCATTTGGTGCTGACCTACATCAGTCACAACGACAGCTTCGCCTTTGGTTTTAACTGACAAAAGATTAACGGCCTCACCCATCTTGATCTTATCCCCTTCATGGAATAAGTCTTTCTTCGTGATTTTTTCGTACTCTTCGTCGTCGTATTTCTTAAACTCCGCTCTCCATTCGCTGTGATCCGCTTTGTTCACTAAAGGCAAAAGAGCCCGAAGTGCTGCCTTCGCATCACCCACCACAGGAGCGTCCGCCTTCACATTTTTATCTACTTCACTTGGGTCGATTTCAATATGAACCACTTTCGCTTGTTTCGCATAGGTACTTAAATCACCCGTAATCCGGTCATCGAAACGCATTCCAATGGCAATTAAAACGTCGCAAGAATTCGTTAGCACATTAGCGCCATAATTACCATGCATACCGGGCCAACCCACATATAACGGATGATCCGCGTCCATAGAAGACATTCCTAACAAGGTGGTCGCTACTGGAATACCTGTTTTGTCTACGAATTCATTTAATTCTTTTTCCGCACCAGCAATGATTATACCGTGACCGGCTAAGATATAAGGACGTTTTGCCCCATTAATTAATTTCGCTGCTGCCTCCACGTGCTCAGCCTTAGGCTCTACGCGTGGTTTGTAGGAAATAATTGATTTGCAAGGAATGTATTCGAATGGCTTGGTCATCAAATCCGTTTGAGCCGTGCGGGTAATATCAATTAAAACGGGGCCAGGACGACCTGTTTCCGCGATGTAGAAGGCCTTCGCCATGATCTCTGGGATCTCATCCGCATCCACTACTTGGTAGTTCCACTTCGTCACAGGCATCGAAATACCGATCAAATCACACTCTTGGAACGCATCAGTACCTAATAAATTGGCTTTTACTTGACCTACGATACACACCATAGGGGTTGAATCCAACATCGCATCAGCGATAGGTGTAATCAAATTCGTGGCACCAGGACCAGATGTCACCAGGCAAACGCCCGCCTTATTTAACATACGTGCATAGCCTTGCGCTGCATGGCCTGCCCCTTGTTCGTGACGTACTAAAATATGTTTTAGGTGATCTTGGTAATCGTAAAGTGCATCATAGGTAGGCATTATGGCACCACCAGGGTAACCAAAAATCGTATCCACACCCTGCTCTACCAATGATTGCATGATAGCTTGGGCGCCTGACAAAAATTTCTTTTGGCCAGGTTGATTAGCTGCTTCGGTTTGAGTTTGGGTTTGTCCCATGGTAAACAATTTTCAAAAATTTTGTCTCAGCGTATTAGAAAGCTCAATTTAAGCCTTCTGGATAGATAAAAAAATATTTTTCTTATAAATCCGTCACGCATCCCTGACTCGCAGAGGATACGTTTTTAATATATTTACGAAGCACCCCTTGCTTGAATCGAGATTCAATAGGGGTCCAGTTTTTCTTACGTTCTACTAATTCCTCATCGGAAACGTGCAACACTAAGGTGTTATTTACGGCATCAATGGTGATTTTATCGCCATCCTTTACGAGGGCTATAGGACCTCCTTCAAATGCTTCTGGCGTCACGTGACCCACGACAAATCCATGTGTACCTCCAGAGAAACGGCCATCCGTAATCATCGCTACGGAGTTTCCTAAACCAGCACCAATTACGGCAGAGGTTGGTTTTAACATTTCTGGCATACCCGGTCCGCCTTTAGGGCCTTCGTTGCGAATTACAATGACGTGACCCGGCTTAATATCGCCTTTGGAAATATATTCAATCACTTCTTCCTCACTGTTACACACCTTAGCCAATCCTTCAAAACGCTCGCCTTCTTTTCCTGTAATCTTAGCCACGGCACCGCCTGGAGCTAAATTACCATATAGAATCTGCAAGTGACCTGATGGTTTTAACGGTTGCGTGATAGGGAAAATAATTTTTTGCGTCTCAAAATTCAGGTCCGGAGCCTCCGCTAGATTCTCCGCCATCGTCTTGCCAGTCACCGTCATACATTCTCCATGCAATAAGCCTACGCTATGTAAATATTTCAAAATCGCTGGCATCCCACCGATGGCTAACACATCTTCCATGTAGTATTTACCACTTGGCTTTAGGTCTGCAATTAAAGGCGTACGATCCGAAATGTCCTGTACATCTTTCAAGGTAAATGAAATCCCTGCCGCATGACCGATCGCTAAATAGTGCAATACGGCATTCGTACTTCCACCTAATGCCATTACTACGGTCATCGCATTTTCGAAGGCGTGGCGGGTCATGATGTCCCGCGTACAAATGTTTTTTTCTAATAAGATTTTCATCGCTGCACCAATCGCCAAACACTCCTCTTTCTTGCCTTCGTGCGTCGCTGGATAGGTCGATGAATTAGGTAGTACTAAGCCCATCGCTTCCATCGAAGAAGCCATGGTATTCGCTGTGTACATACCGCCGCAAGCCCCTGCTCCTGGGATCGAATTGCGTATCACGCCTTCATAATCCTCGTCAGAGATGGTTCCTGCATATTTTTTTCCCAAAGCTTCGAAAGCCGAAACGATGTCTAATTTTTCTCCTTTGTAAGAACCGCTGCGAATGGTACCACCATAAACGAGCATACCTGGACGGTTCAAACGAGCCATCGCCATCATCGCGCCTGGCATATTCTTATCACAACCTACCACCGCGATGACGCCGTCATACCACTGGGCTGCCACTACGTTTTCTATTGAATCTGCGATGATATCACGTGATGGCAAAGAATAGCTCATCCCGTCATTTCCATTGGTCATTCCATCTGAAACCCCGATTGTATGGAAGATCAAGCCGACCATTCCATTCTCTTGGATTCCTTTTTTCACGTGAACAGACAAGCCATTCAAGTGCATATTACAAGTATTTCCCTCGTAACCGGTACTAGCAATACCGATTTGAGCTTTATTCATATCCTCTGGCGTTAAACCGATACCGTAAAGCATCGCTTTCGCAGCGGGATTCGAAACCTCTTGAGTTAAAGTCCGTGAATACTTATTTAATGACATAGGGTTTAATAAATTTTTTCAAACGTTAAATATACGCAATTGGATTTGTAGAGTGATAGTTTATGCCAAAGAATCTTTGGTAATTATAGAAAAAGCAAAATTATTTATTTGTTTTCTCCTACCTGCTGTCTCCACATCGCAAAATACAATCCCTTGCTCGCGACTAAATCGTCATGCGAGCCCTGTTCTACAATCTTTCCTTTCTCTAACACATAGATCCGAGTCGCATGCATCACCGTCGATAAACGGTGGGCGATCAAAATCGTAAGGTGCTCCGTGTCAACAGATAAAGAACGGATAGTCTCCGATATTTCTTCTTCGGTCAAAGAATCCAAGGCTGACGTCGCCTCATCAAAAACCAATAAGTTTGGATCACGCAACAAGGCGCGCGCAATACTCAAGCGCTGCTTCTCTCCACCAGAAACCTTTACTCCACCCTCTCCAATCAAGGAATCTAATCCTTTGTCGGCTCTGGCTAGTAAGCTTTGGCAGGCTGCCTTCTCTAATACCTCCATACACTGGGCATCTGTCGCGTTCGGATTCACGAACAACAAGTTCTCGCGAATCGAACCGGAGAACAATTGTGTGTCCTGGGTCACAAATCCAATCTTTTTGCGTAATTGATCGAAATCAATCGCATCACTCGGTTCGCCGTTATAATAGACTTGACCCTTTTTTGGACGATAAAGACCCACTAATAATTTTACTAAAGTCGATTTTCCAGCACCAGATGGCCCCACAAAAGCAATCGTCTCGCCGCCTTTTACAGAGAACGTGATTCCATCCAAAGCCTCGGTCGTCGCCGACTGGTGTTTAAAGGAAACGTGATCGAACTTCAATTCCTGAATAGAAGAGATAGCTTTCGGATTTGCTGGTTTCTTCTCCGATGGAATACTTAAAACCTGCTCAAAATTCTGTAGCGAAACTTCTGCCTCACGGTAGGTATTCACCACATTACCAATCTCTTGCAATGGATTAAATAAAAAGAACGAATAGATGTTTAATGAATAGAATTGACCGATGGTAATCTTTCCCTCGTAGATCAAATAAATCAAAACGACCACCATCAACATACGCAACAAGTTCACGCAGGTTCCTTGAACAAAGGCCATCGAACGCACGTAACGCACTTTCTTTAATTCTAATTTCAAGATTTTCTCTGTCGTCGCATTTAAGTGGGCAATTTCTTGTTCCGCTAAACCTAAAGATTTCACTAACTCGATATTGCGCAACGATTCTGTCGTAGATCCTGCCAGACCTGTGGATTCTTTAACGATTTCGATCTGAATCACTTTGATCTTCTTACTCAATACGGATGATACATAACCGATGAGTGGACCCGTGATTAAGAAAAGCGGCATCACCATCCAATGCACCGAAAAGGCATAGACCGAGATGAAAATCAAGGCAATGACCGATTGGAATAAAATGTTGATTCCTAATGTGATCAGTTTTTCGACATCGGTGCGGACTTTTTGGAGTTTACCTAGGGTCTCGCCTGATCTTTGATCCTCAAAGGTCTCGTAAGGCAATTCCAAGGAGTGACGGATGCCGTCTGAATAGAGGTTTGCGCCTACTTTTTGGGTAACCGTATTAATGAAATAATCCTGAAAGTTTTTTGCTACCCGGCTCACGAACGCCACGCCCACGGACGCTAAGGCTAAAGGCCAAATCGCCGCCACGAACTGGTCCATCGTGTGGGTATCCGAGCGATACACCGCCGCCACATCATCGATAATCTTCCTGAAAATATAGGGATCCATCAAGGAGAAGATCTGATTCGTGGCTGCCAGGGCTAATGCCCCCACCACGCGCCAGCGGTATACTTTTAAATAATTCAGTAATAATTTCATCTAATTTTTTTAAAATCGTGACAGAGCCATCTCCGCAATCGTTTTTCCAATCGCTAAAGAGGACGTCGCCGCCGGACTTGGCGCATTCAACACATTGATTACTTTCGCGTCTTCTACGATCGAAAAATCATCTAATAATCCACCTTCTCTATCGCAGGCTTGGGCTCTTACACCCGCACCACCTTCGACTAAGTCATTGATTTGAATCTCTGGAATTAATACTTGCAAGGCTTTTGTAAAGGCCTCTTTCGAGAAGCTACGGTACATTTCGCCCAGTCCTGTTTCCCAGTATTTTAAGGCTACTTTTTGAAATCCGGGCCACGTTAATGTCTCCCAAAGCTCCTTCGCATCAATCCCTAATTTCTTATAGCCCTCTTTTTTAAAGGCCAAAACCGCATTAGGTCCCGCCTCCACGCCACCTTTCATCATTCGGGTGAAGTGAACGCCTAAGAAGGGGAAATTCGGATCTGGCACCGGGTAAATGAGGTTCTTGACTAAGTATTCTTTGTCTTTTCTGAGCTTGAAGTATTCGCCGCGGAATGGTATGATGCGCACGTCTAAGGGATCTCTTTGGGTCATTTGGGCTACTTTATCCGAGTAAAGTCCCGCACAGTTGATCACTAATTTTGTTTCATATACCGACTTCGTCGTTTCCACAATCGAGAACGTCAAACCTTTCTTGATATCAATTACTTGTTCGCTCAGGTGCATTTCGCAACCCTTGATTTGGGCTCCAACCGCTAATTTTGCCGCCATGGCGCGGTAATCAACGATCCCCGTTTGCGGAACAAACATCCCCTCTACCCCTGTCACGTGCGGCTCGTATTCGCGCATTTCTGCCAAATTCAATTTCCGAATTCCGGCTAATCCATTCTCTTGGCCACGCTGGTACAAGGTTTCCAATTGCGGACGTTGCTCATTCGTAGAAGCGACCACTATTTTCCCTGTCAGTTCAAATGGAATGTTTTCTTTTGTACAATATTCAATTAATTGATGGTATCCTTCAATGCAATTTTTCGCCTTTAATGAACCTGGTTTGTAGTATAATCCCGAGTGAATGACACCGGAATTATTACCTGTTTGGTGCATAGAAACCATGCTTTCCTTTTCAAACAAAGCGATGTGAAGATCTGGGCGTGCCTCTAATAAGCGATGCGCCGTTGCGAGGCCCACGATGCCGCCGCCTACGATGATTACGTCTAATGCCATAAAATGAAATTTGAACAACAAATATAGGGCTAAACGGTGGTAAAAAGAATTATTCGTAGCTTTGAGGAATGAATCCCCGGATAGAACGTTTGTATCAGATTGCCAAAGCCCCGACGCGTACCATTTTAGGTCTGATGTCGGGTACATCATTGGACGGATTGGACTTGGCATTGGTTCGTTTCACGGGTTTTGGGCTGGACACGTCGTATGAAATTTTACACTACGATACCCGCCCCTATCCGGCAGATTTCAAGGAATCGATTCGTTCGGTTTTTGCCAAAGAAAACATTCATTTCCCCACCCTTTCGACGCTTAACGCGCAAATTGGACGTTTGCACGCTTCACTGATTTTAGAAGTATTAGCCTCTTGGGGTGTTCGACCTACCGAGGTAGACGCGATTGCCTCCCATGGTCAAACCGTGATGCACCGTCCAGACAGAACGGGAAAATTTCCACATTCCACCTTGCAAATAGGCGACGGCGATCACATCGCCCAGTTAACGGGTATAATCACGCTTTCCGACTTCCGTCAAAAACACGTAGCAGCCGGTGGCGAAGGAGCTCCTTTAGCCATGTTTGGCGATTATTTCTTGTTCTCCAAGAAAGGAGAAAATCGAATTTTATTAAACATCGGCGGCATCGGAAACTTCACCTATTTACCTGCTTCTGGCGACCCTGCTGGTATTTTAGTGACTGATACTGGTCCCGGAAATACCTTGATCGATGCAGCGGTTCGCCGCTATTTCAATAAAGCGTTTGATGAAGATGGCACCATTGCCCTCTCCGGAAAAGTCGACGCAGGAATTTTAGCAGAGCTGATGAGCTTGAGCTTTTTCAAGGATCACTTCCCTAAAAGCACCGGCCCCGAATACTTTAATTTAGACATTATTCACGCCTCCATCAGCCCAGCGGATTTAGTCGCGACCTTAACAGAATTCACCGCCCAAAGCATCGCCCTCGCCATGAAAACCTACATTCCATCTGGCATTGATGGTACAGTTTACGTCAGTGGTGGTGGCAGCAAAAATCCCATGATTATGGCGCGTTTAGCCGAGCTTCTTCCTTTCCGCGTTTGTGAAAGTGATGAGCTAGGCATGCCATCTGCAGCGAAAGAAGCCGTTTTATTTGCTTTGTTAGCGAATGAGACGTTAGCAGATTCGCCTGGTGCGGAGAGGCTGGGGGATTCGCCTTGGGAAAATTTTGGAAAAATATCGTTATGACGTTATTTTTCCAAAATTTTAGAGTAGAGATAAGAGAGAAGAGAGTGTAGATTTAAAGCATAGAGCATAAAGAATAAAAATAAAGTAGAGATTATAGAGCAAAGAGTAGAGATATTGTCCTCCGGACTGTCGACTATCGACTAGAGACTATTGACTACGCCGCCATGCGGCGAAACATATGAAATACAAATTTACCGATTCCATCCTTTTCGAGGATTCAGATTTTATTGTGATTAACAAGCCCTCTGGCATCTCGACGCTGGATGAGCGGAAGGATGATTTAGCGCCGGCCATCTTGCGTTTAGCGAAAGAATATTCTTCGGATGCGCAGGTGGGACACCGTTTGGACAAAGAAACATCCGGGGCCTTAGTGATCGCCAAAAATCCGGAGGCCTACCGCCATATCTCCATGCAATTCGAGCACCGCGAAACGGCGAAACGCTACCACGCAGTCGTGGAGGGCATGCAGGACTGGGATGGCTTTTTGGTCAACTTACCCATATTACCCTTAAAAGATGGAAAAGTGGTGATAGATAGGGCCAAAGGAAAACACGCCGAAACCTGGTTCCGAACTTTGAAAGTTTTCCGCGGATATACTTTGGTAGAATGTATGCCCATCACTGGACGTATGCACCAAATCCGCATCCACCTCACCTGCCTAAAAGCACCCATCGTTTCAGATGCGATGTACGGCGGGCCCGAGATCTACCTTTCTGATTTGAAACGCAATTTCCATTTGAAAAAAGATACAGAAGAACTACCTGTCATGCGCCGCGTTGCGTTGCATGCACACAGTTTATCCTTCAACTTAATGAACGGCGACCCCATCACGGTCGAAGCACCCTATCCAAAAGATTTCAATGTGCTGGTCAAGACTTTAGAGAAGTATTCGTAATTTTGCAACCCTGGCTCCGTAGTTCAATGGATAGAATGTAGGTTTCCGGTACCTAAGATGAAGGTTCGATTCCTTCCGGGGCCACTCCGGTATAACAAAGGCTTCCTATTGATAGGAAGCCTTTGTTATTTTCAATAGATAAAAAAAATTTATTTAGAATCTAAATACTGGGGAGATTCCAATGTAGTTGATATTAATCCCCTCAACAGAAGTTGTAGTATAATTCAAATTCAATTGAATTTTATCAGATACATCAAAGCCCACTTGTGGTCTAATAGTGAATCCTCCCGTACTTTTAACACTTTCATCAAAACTGTAACTTATATAACCTACCCCAAAGCCAAAGTTCAATTTATCAAGTTGATAGCTTAAATCAGCCATAACCGGAACAAATGTTGTGGAACCTCCATCTTTTAAATTAGAGGACATAAAGCCGTATCCCAATGAACCTGACAGGCTTACATTTTCTGCTAGAGAATAAGCCCCCTTAAATTCCACACTACCACCTGCACTCAAAATCTCAGAAAATACCCCTGTTGGCAAAACAAGACTTGGTGAAGCTGAAAATTTGATTTGCTTTTCTTGGGCCATAAGTCCTGAGCTAGTTAACAGCAAAAATAAAAATGCAATTGTTAGTAAATTTTTCATATTTATAATTTTTAAAGGTTAAACAATCAAAAATTTAAAAATTAAAATAAATATCAAATAAAAATTTATTTAACGGTTTATAAATTAGAGAATAAAACAACTTTTGATGTAAAGTTTTCACTCACTAAATATTCAGAATAGTTTGATTTTGTATTTTAAAATATGATCCTTTAAATGTAGGTCTCCGATAACTAAGATGAAGCCGGGGTCGCGTCCGACTCGATTCCTTCCGGGGCCACTCCGGTATAACAAAGGCTTCCTAGTGATAGGAAGCCTTTGTATTATATTAGTTTTGTTTAATTTTGAATAAAAAGATCATATTTTCAGGGTCAATGTAATAACCTGAGTCCATAAATGGATCTTTATCTCTGCCAATATATAACCCATTGCCAGAAGTTTTACTTTCCTCATGGTAATTAAAATTCTGCTGGGATATTAACTCCTCCTCCCCATCATTTGTTAAAAGTAAGACTCCTTCAGTTGAAGAAAATATACGAACCTTAAGCCTTTCTAATTGCTTCTTACTTAATGCCAAATAACAGTCATTATAAATAACGAAAAACCGCCAAACAATATCCCTAGCAGTATTATTTGAACCATCAGCCTTTACTTCTTCATTGGCTAATTCCATTTGCAAAATTTTCCTTTTATTGTTATTGTCATCCTCAATGGAAGGCTGTTTTACATTTAATAAAAAAGACTCCTCTGTAGAATCTGGGTATGAAATTGTCACCAATTTATTTTTTAAAACCTCCACTTTAGGCATTTTGGCATTAAACCACTCCTTCGTATTTGCGGTAACTAATCGATTAAACCGAGTAGTATCTTGAATTTTAATATTAGGCTTCACTCCATAAAAAGTAAAATCTTCAACATCTAAAATTTCAGGTAAACTAGCTATCCCACTACGCCTATTATTTTCATCATAATTATCATAAGTGGTAAATGTAGTATTACCCATTACCACTTTAGCTAATTCAAATTTGAAAGTGTTATTAATCAATGGAACTTGTTTGAAAAAATAATTATTCAAAAAGTCTGTAGATGAATTTTGTGCAAACCCAGTAAAATGGGCAAGAAAAATTAGAGCGATTAAGGATAATTTATTTTTCATAAAATATAATTTTAACCAAAAGTACACAAGTCTACTGTATTTCTACCCAGCTCCTAATCATCAGAATTTCAGAGGCTAACAATTTGACCGTTAAATAAATATCCCTTCATTAATTAAATTCAATTTTTTATTTTTATAATCCAAATCTGTTTGCAAAACTATGAAAAGAATTTACTTCCTTTTAATAACTATTATTTTATTCTTCAGCCATATTTCTAGTGGCCAAATAGTTTCTTCCGAAGGAAGCCATACTCTACTTATTAAAGAAGATGGCAGCCTGTGGGCTTGGGGCCTTAATTCATCGGGGCAATTAGGAGATGGGACAACAACGAATCGAAATGCACCCGTAAATATTTTACCGGAAACAAAATGGATTGCGGTAGCTACAGGGTACGATATATCATTTGGCATTAAAAAAGATGGCTCTTTATGGGTTTGGGGAAGGAATAATGTAAATCTTTTTGGAAATAATAACTCGGCAGAAACGCAAAGGTTAATACCTGGTCAAGTAGGAACAGACACCAATTGGAAATCAATTGCAACGAATGGTGCTATTGTTGTGGGAGTAAAATCAAATGGCACTATTTGGAACTGGGGTTATAACAATAATGGACAGCTAGGAGATGGTACAAATGTTACAAAAGCAGTTCCTACACAATTAGGTACAGATACAAACTGGTCAAGTGTAACTTTAAACAATTCTACGACTATAGCCTTAAAACAGAATGGCACTCTTTGGGCATGGGGGTATAATGGAGAGAGCCAATTTTTTGTTAATAGCAGCAATGTAAATTCTAATGTGCCCATTCAAATCAATTCAGATACAGACTGGAAAATGGTAGACTTAGGTGCATACCATGCTTTAGCAATCAAACAGGATGGGAGTTTATGGTCATGGGGTAGAGACACTAGTGGTCAAGTGGGTATTGGATCTAGTACGTTTAGTACACAACTTTTACCTGTACGAATTGGTAGTGACAATAATTGGACAAAGATTTCTGCCAGCTCAGATATTTCATTTGCTTTAAAATCCAATGGCTCTTTATGGGCTTGGGGTAGTAACAGCTATGGAAGAAGTGCTCAGATAGTTGGAAGTCGAACTAACCAGCCTACCCAAATAGGAAATGGATTAAACTGGATGGATATTTTTGCTGGAGCTAATGCTTCTTTAGGAGTAAAATCAGATAAAAGTATTTGGGTTTGGGGATCTAATCAAAATGGTTTATTGGGCCTAAATCAAGACGCATTTAAAAAAATACCCGTTCAGGTCACTAGTAGTTTGGTATGGAAGGAGATTTCCCAAGGTGGAAGTACTACATTTGGAATTAAGTTAGATGGCACATTGTGGGCTTGGGGACAAAATAATAATGGAATTTATGGAAACAATAGCATAAGTTCAAATATCCCAGTACAAATAGGTACAGCGACTAATTGGAAATCTGTTGTAACATTGTGGTATAGTGTAGCAGCAATAAAAACAGACGGAACTCTTTGGACCTGGGGGTCTAATTGGATGGGGACTTTAGGAAATGGTACCGCTGATGGAACACTTGCAAACGACAACTATACAATAGCTCAAGTTGGAACAGATAATAATTGGGACAAAATTTATGGACTTGGATCTAATGTTTATGCAATTAAATCAAATGGCACCCTTTGGGGATGGGGAAGTAATTATAGCAAAAGTTTAAATTCATCAAATAATTCGATATTAATTCCCACTCAAATAGGAACTGATGGAAACTGGAAAAGTATAGGGCCAAACTACAACTTTAGTATTGGGTTAAAAACAGATGGTACTCTCTGGGGTTGGGGTGAAAATAGTTCAGGTTACTTAGGTTTGAATTCGACAATAAATTATTCCAGTCCACAAAGAATTGGTACTCAGACAAATTGGACAGCAGTCTCAACCAATTACGAAGGTACAATCGCCTTAAATTCAAGCGGAAATATCTTCTCATGGGGTCGAAACAATTATGGTAATCTTGGATTTGACCCCTCTGCAACTTTACAAATTAATTCCCCTACCCAGATATCAATAATAAACACTATTAGATACATTTCATCAGGCCTTAATCATTCCGCTGCGATTAAAAATGATGGTTCACTTTATATGTGGGGAAAAAATGAGTACGGAAATTTAGGTAACAACACGAATATTAATAATTTAACAGGGACCAGAGTAGGTACTGATACTAATTGGGATAAAGTTTACGTAGGCCCCTCATCTAGTACCTTTGCCATAAAAACAGACGGCAGCCTTTGGGCATGGGGAAACAACCTAAATGGTCAATTAGGTATCGGTGAATTTGGATACACACCCACCCCTACTCAATTATTTGCCGCAACCACTAACGCGAAACCTAAGATTTTTGCTAGCTCGAATTCAAGTTTTCAAATTAAGGCAGATGGCACTTTATGGGCGTGGGGTCTTAATAACTACGGGCAATTAGGTTTAGGCGACAAGATTAATCGAAATTATGCCATAAGAGTAGGCACAGATTCTGACTGGGAGATGGTTTCTCACTCGATCAGTTTTACCATTGGATTAAAAAAAGATGGTAGCCTATGGGCATGGGGATATAACGGAAGCAATGGATATCTAGGCATTGGAAATACAGGTATAACTGAGTCTCTAGTTCCGGTTAGAATAGGAACCGCCAATGATTGGAAATCGGTGTCTGCTGGAACTAACCATACTTTAGCCCTTAAATCAAATGGAACACTGTGGGCATGGGGTTATAATTTATATGGCAGCTTAGGCGATGGAACCTCTACCCCTAAAAATTTACCTACCCAAGTAGGTACTTCTACAGATTGGGAATCAATTGCTTCAACAAACTTTTCTAGCTACGCCATTAAATCCAATGGTAGCATGTGGGCCTGGGGACTTAATGGGAATGGACAATTGGGTGATGGTACTAGAACTAATAAAAGTGTTCCTACTCAAATAGGTGTATTTACAGATTGGAAAAAAGTGAATGGTGGTGGTAGTGGAGGTTTTGCTATTGCCTTAAAAACGAATGGTAGCTTGTGGGGCTGGGGATATGGTAGCGATGGAAGCTTAGGAAATAACTTTACACCCTTAACCTTAACGCCTACACAAATTGGTACGGATATAAACTGGAGTGATTTTTCAATCACAGCTGATGGAACTTCTACTTTAGCCTTAAAAACAAATGGGACGCTTTGGGGTACTGGAGTAAACACCTATGGTCAATTAGGAAACGGTACCAATATAAACCTAGGAATATTTACACAAATAGGGAATAACGCTAATTGGAGCTCAGTCGCATCTGGTAAATTTGCCACATTAGCACTGGATAATCAAAACAAACTTTACTCGTGGGGTTCTATCCTTTATGGGTCCTTAAATAAAGGTGAATTTTCATTCAATACCAATATACGCCAAATTGGGACTGGTCAAGATTGGGATAAAGTGTACGCAGGTTTCTACCATTCTGGTGGAATAAAAAAAGATGGTACACTATGGACTTGGGGAAGAAATAATACAGGTCAATTAGGTAATGGAACAACCTTAAATAACCCATTGCCTACAATTGTAGGGAATGGTACCGATTGGAAAGCAATTTCTCTGGCGCGTTTTCACTCATTGGGTTTAAAATCAAATGGAACAATCTGGGGCTGGGGTAGTAACTCTTCTGGTCAATTAGGAGATGGCACCACGACTAATTCTTCTGTCCCAGTCCAAATAGGTGCAGAAGCTGATTGGAAAATGATTAAAACAGGCTATAACTCTTCCTATGCGATTAAACAAAATGGAACGCTGTGGTCTTGGGGATGGAATAGTTATGGACAACTGGGTAGTGGAAATACCGCCACATCCTTAATTCCTAGACAAATGGGCACCGCTACTGACTGGGTGGCTATTTCAGTGGGAGACGTCCATGTTCTTGGTTTAAAAGCAAATGGCACTCTATGGGCATGGGGTTCAAATGATTTAGGTCAATTAGGTAATGGAAATTACACTGATTCGAATATTCCGATACAAATAGGGACGGATACCGATTGGGCGTCTGTTCAAGTAGGGCTTGACCAATCCACCGCAATGAAAAGAGATGGGTCGGTTTGGACTTGGGGATATAACGTTGAAGGTCAGCTAGGCGATGGAACGAATGTGGATAAAAACATTCCTACAAGAATTACGCTTACTAATGTAGCTAAATGGCCCATCACCATGAACTCAGGTCACAACTTCGTTCTAAAAAATGATGGCACGCTTTGGTCATGGGGATACAATTATTACGGACAATTAGGAGATGGGACGACTGTCGATAAAAATGTTCCTGGTCAAATGGGGACAGAGGTCGATTGGCGAGATGTTGCCTCAGGTGGATACCACTCCATGGCGATTAAAAACAATGGATCTCTTTGGTCATGGGGAAATGATTTATTTGGTCAATTAGGCCAAGGAACGGATTTTAACTTCTCTCCATCAGAAGCAAAACCTATTGCAAGAATCTACATTTCAGACAGATCCAATTATTGTGCAAATGGTAGCTTAGTTTTAACCGCCTCCGAAGGTTTAAGCTATCTCTGGTCTACGGCCGCAACAACACGTTCAATTACGGTAAATACATCAGGAACCTATGATGGTAGGGTGTACTATCCGATGGGAGATTTTGCAAATTTAGAGCCAGTAGTTATTCCTCCACGGCCAAACACAACTTTAAGCACAACAGGTTCCATGACTGTTAATCGCTTAGAGGATCTAAAAACCTATAAGCTAACGGTACCTTCAGCGACAGCAACTACATATCAATGGTATAATAATAGTGTAGCCATTCCAGGTGCAACAAAAAATTCTTTTGTACCTCTAAAGAATGGTTTGTATTCAGTAACGCTCTCGAATACATTTGGCTGCGTTTCTTCATCTATTTCGAAAACCGTCACCTACACCTTATCAGAAACATTCACGCCTTCTACTGTTTTTGCTGGATCTACTAGTAGCTTCTTGATTAAACCAAATGGGACACTCTGGGCCTGGGGAAATAATAGCAATGGACAACTGGGAATAGGTAATAAAATCAACCAAAGTATCGCTGTGCAGGTGGGAACCGCGAGCGATTGGAAAATGGTATCTTCCTCAAGTCTTTTTACTATCGCTATTAAAAATGATGGAAGTTTATGGGGTTGGGGTATCAATGGATCGACTGGGTACCTAGGACTGGGTGATGGCACTATTGCAGAGTCAATAGTTCCCATTAGAATTGGAGTAGCTTCTGATTGGGAATCTATTACTGTAGGGTTTAACCATATAATTGCGCTCAAAACCAATGGAACCATTTGGTCGTGGGGATATAATTTTAACGGACAACTAGGTAATGGAAATACCACAACCTTGATAAGTCCTACACAAATTGGTACAGATACCGATTGGGGTTCCATCACAACAGGTGGAAATAGTTCCTATGCCATTAAAAATAATGGAAGTCTGTACGCTTGGGGGCAAAATTCATCGAGGCAGCTAGGGGATGGAACTACTGTTTCAAAAAACATCCCTACTTTAATTGGTAATTCAACTGATTGGGGGATGATTAAAGGCAGTAATTTTAGTGTTCTTGCACTTAAAACAAATGGAAGTTTATGGGCTTGGGGATTAAATTCCGATGGCCAATTAGGGAATGGGACCTTAGAAAATGTTTCAGAACCTATACAAATAGGTACAGATCAAAGCTGGACCAACGTTAGTTTATCAAACAATCATGGCTTTGCCCTAAAAGCAAATGGTACCATTTGGTCTACTGGAAACAACTTTTCAGGTCAACTTGGACAAGGAAATACTAATAACGCTACTTCATTCACGCAAATAGGAACCAGTAACTCTTGGAGATCTTTAGCACAAGGGGCTTCCTATTCTTTAGCACTCGACAATCTCAATAACCTTTATTCTTGGGGTGATAATGTGAGTGGACAACTAGGAAAAGGAAATAATTACATTGCCGCTCCTAGACAAGTTGGTAATGATTTTAGCTGGGAAAAAGTATTTGCTGGAAGTGTTCATTCCGCTGCAATCAAAAAAGATGGAAGCTTGTGGATGTGGGGAAGAAATAGATATGGGCAATTAGGAGATGGTTTATCAACTACTAATGTTGATATTCCAATACAGGTGGAAACAGGAAAAGATTGGAAATATGTATCTTTAGGTGCTTACCATACTCTTGCCATAAAAGCCAATGGAAGTCTATGGGGTTGGGGAAGGAATATCGAGGGTCAACTAGGTGATGGTACAATTATCCAACGGACTACTCCTATTCAAATCGGTACTGCTACCGATTGGAAAACGATATCAACCGCACTTACTCATTCTGTTGGTGTGAAAACAAATGGAACAATCTGGTTTTGGGGAAATATAGTCTCAGGCACTTTCTCGATCACTTCTTCCACTCCAATTCAAATAGGATCAGCCTCTGATTGGACAGCCATTTCTGCCGGTTCAGGCCATATTTTGGCCTTAAAATCGAATGGAACCATTTGGGCCTGGGGATTAAATAATTTTAGTCAACTGGGATTAGGAAATACAACTAATATGGTTGCACCTACGCAAGTGGGGAATGCAAGCGACTGGGCACATATTCAAGCTGGTTATAATAGCTCATTGGCCATTAAAAAGAACGGGACTGTTTGGCTTTGGGGTAATAATATAGAAGGGGGACTTGGTGACGGGACAAATATTAACAAAAATGTGCCCACTCAATTAGCCATTACTAATACTAATAAATGGCCGGCCTCAATGCTATCAGATCACACAATGACCTTGAAGTCAGATGGTAGCCTGTGGACATGGGGAAATAATGCAGATGGTCAATTAGGAGATGGTTCTGTAATTAATAAAAATATTCCCCAAAGATTAGGAACCGATGTTGATTGGACAGATATAGCTGCGGGTAGATATCATTCGCTTGCAATCAAATCTGATGGAAGTCTATGGGCTTGGGGTGGTAAATACTATGCGCAACTTGGGGATGGCAAATCAATTTTCTACACCCCTACTTTGGCAAAACCAATCGTGGATATCACTGCCTCAGAAAGAAAAACATTCTGTGCAGGAAGCAGTGGTGGTGTATTAACAGCCTCAGAGGGTGGACTTTCGTACACTTGGTCTACCGGCGCCACCACAAGATCCATCACCGTTACTACGGGTGGTTCTTATAGTGTCACAGTCACTTATCCAATAGGTGATGTCAGCACTTCTGATCCTTATGTTATTCCAGCCATACCTAGTACGACGATTAGCACCACTGGTTCGATGACTGTGAATCGTTTAGAGGATCTAAAAACTTATAAGCTAACGGTGCCTTCTACGACGGGAGTTTCGTATCAATGGCTTAACAATGGGGTTGCTATTCCTGGAGCTATCTCGAATAATTACGTGCCTAAAAAGAATGGCACCTATGCGGTAAATGTCACGAATACGTTTGGCTGCGTTTCTTCATCTGTTTCGCAAACTGTTACCTATGCTTTGTCTGATACGCTCACGCCAGCTAAAGTTTTCGCTGGATCTAATAGCAGCTTCCTGATTAAACCAAATGGTACTTTATGGGCTTGGGGAAATAATAGCTTAGGTCAACTGGGAATAGGCAATAAAATCAACCAAAGCATTGCTGTTCAAGTAGGGACAGCAAATGATTGGAAAATGGTGGCTACAACGAGTAGTTTCACCATCGCTATTAAAAAAGATGGTAGCTTATGGGGTTGGGGACAAAATGGATCCAATGGATACTTAGGGCTTGGAGATGCTGCTATAACTGAATCATTAGTTCCGATTAGAATTGGGGTAGCTACTGATTGGGAATCCATTTCTGTAGGGTTTAACCACAGTCTTGCGCTCAAAACGAATGGAACAATTTGGGCATGGGGATATAATTTAAATGGACAATTAGGTATTGGAAATTCTTCGACATTACTATCTCCTACACAAATTGGTACAGATACTGATTGGGTCTCTATTTCAACCGGTGGAAATAGTTCTTATGCAATCAAATCCAATGGACAACTTTTTGCCTGGGGTCAAAATAGCTTAAACCAATTAGGAGATGGATCAACTGTCGATAGAAATATACCAACTCAAATAGGTAATTCAACAGACTGGGGATTAATCGAAAGTGGAAATAATTATGCATTCGCTTTGAAAACGGATGGAACAATTTGGGGCTGGGGAGTTAATACATACAATAGATTTGTTAATTCTTCATTGAGTATTGTCTTGAATCCAACTCAAGTAGGTACTGATTCGAATTGGGCTAATTTATACGTTCCACCTTCAGGATCCACAAGTTTAGCTATCAAATCGAATGGAACACTTTGGGGGGTTGGCTCCAATTCTTTTGGTCAGCTAGGCCAAGGTAATTCAAGCAATTACAATGGTTTGACACAAATTGGAAATGCTACTAATTGGAGATCAGCAGCCGTTGGTTCTAGCCACGTATTGGCACTTGATAAACAAAATAATCTATTTTCATGGGGCTTTAATAGTTCAGGTCAACTAGGGAAAGGTAATTTTTCCTATAAAACCAATATGAGACAAGTAGGCACTGATCTGACCTGGGAGAAAATATATACAACTTTATACCGTTCTGCCGCTATTAAAAAAGATGGCACACTATGGTCTTGGGGATTGAATACTTCAGGCCAGGCAGGAAATGGGGAGGACAGAAATTTAGATGTTCCTGTTCAAATAGGCACTAATACAAATTGGCAATCAGTATCAATTGGTGCTGCTAATACTCTTGCATTAAGAAAGGATGGCACGCTATGGGCTTGGGGAGCTAATCAAATTGGACAATTAGGAGATGGCACCACTTCCCCAAAGTACATTCCTACACAAATAGGAACCGCAACTGACTGGGCATCTGTTTATTCAGGGTACCAGTCTTCCTATGCCATTAAGAAAAATGGTACATTATGGGCCTGGGGAAATAATCTGAATGGACAATTAGGAAACGGAACTACCACTAATTCCACTACCCCCCCAATTCAAATCGGTAATAGTTCTGATTGGGTTTCAATATCTGCTGGGTCAGGTTTTGCTGTTGGATTAAAATCCAACGGAACACTATGGGGATGGGGGTATAACTTATATGGACAGTTGGGTAATGGAAACAATACAAATTCTAATACTCCAATTCAAATAGGTACTGCTTCCGATTGGTCAGCCATAGAATCAGGCTATAACCAATCCTATGCAATAAAGAAAGATGGCACTTTATGGGCATGGGGCTATAATGTTAACGGTGAGTTAGGAGATGGTACTACCATAAACAAAAACACTCCTACCCTTATCAATATAAATAACATAAACAAATTGTCATTCTCATTTTCATCCTACCACAAAATGCTTCTAAAAACGGATGGTAGTATATGGGGCTGGGGAAGTAATTACTATGGTCAACTTGGCGATGAAAGTATCAGTGACAAATATACACCTACTAAAATTGGCCCTGAAAGCGATTGGAAAGATATTTCGACAGGAGGCTACCATACTTTAGCATTGAAATCAGATGGATCACTCTGGTCATGGGGCCTTAATTTATACGGAGAATTAGGCGATGGGAAAGCCTTTTATTACAACCCTACTTTGGCAAAACCGATTGTAGAGATTGTAAATACTGGCAAAAAAACCTTCTGCCCAGGTGGAAGTGTAGTGTTAACTGCCTCTGATGGTGGACTGTCTTATACGTGGTCAACGGGGGCGAAGACTCGATCTATCACGGCAAACACTACGGGCAATTACTTTGTGACGGTTACCTACCCAATAGGCGATGTGTCCACTTCTGAGTCGACAGCCGTTACCGTTAATCCGTTGCCTGATGCGACCATTTCAACTACGGGATCTACTTTCGTCTTTAATTTAACTGACACTAAAACATATGCCTTGAAGGTACCAGTGGTGACGGGGGCGAAATACCAATGGTCTAAGGATGGGGCTGTCATTACAGGAGCTACTGCAGCTGAATACATTCCTCAGAACGATGGAACCTATACGGTGAGTGTGACGAGTCCGTTCGGGTGTATCGCTAATTCATCTGCTTTAGTCGTGAAATACGAACTAGCTGATACAGATGGGGATGGAATTAAGGATAACGCAGACAAATGTAACAATACCACCCTTGGTGCGATTATTGATGCGAATGGTTGCGAAATCTTTAATCTACCTGCGAAGAATTACACGATTGGAATGGGATCAGCTACCTGCGTGGGTTCAAATAATGGATCTATCCAAATTGCCTTCGCGAATAAAAACTACAACTACTTAATTAAAGCGGTAGGTTCTGCTTCTGGCTACTCAAAACAATTTACTTACAATACGACCGAAACGGCAGCCTTAAACATCTCTGGTTTAGCAAAAGATACCTATTCTGTTTGCATTCAAGTGTTAGGTAAAGAAGGCTACGAACAATGCTTTGATGTCATCATCACCGAACCAGCGGCACTGAAAACTAATAGCACATTCAATCCGAATTCGAATACCTTGGTATTGAATTTATCGGGTTCTGAATCCTATTCTATTTCAGTTAACGGGGTTACAGAAAAAGTAAATGGGGCTACTTATTCGAAAGTACTTTCAACTGGATTGAATAAAATTAGTGTTTCTACTGATTTAGGATGCCAAGGCACGTTCGACCAAGAGATCTTCATCTCCGAGCAAGCACACGCATACCCGAATCCGACTTCAGGTAAGGTCTCGATCTATGTTCCAGGTTCAGATCCATCCGTTCGAATTTTGATTTATTCCTTAGAAAAAACAATCCTGGATGAGTCGCGCGATCTCGATCATTCGAGAATAGTCACCTATGATTTATCTAAAATGGATGCTGGAACTTATGTTATTCAGGTATCAGGATCGCATGTAAACAAGACGTTAAAAATTAGTAAGCAATAAAATTATGTCAAACTTCAATCGATTCATTGCTTTGGTATTAGTATGGGGATTAGCAGCCTGTGGAGGCGGTGGAGGGGATCCTGCCCCTGCACCTACCCCTAATCCACCCCCTACCCCTACCGTAAATCCACCCACGGCGGCTAGCTTGTCGTTACCAGAAAAAAATAAAATCTGTGAGTCTGGGGTATCCATTTCTACCAATCAAGCAGAAATCAACTTCGCTTGGGCAGCTGGTACAAATACAGAGAGTTATGATTTACTCGTGACGGATTTGAATACGAATGCGGTACAAACCATTTCGAACATAGCGGCTGCAAGCCAAAAAGTTACTTTAAATAAAGCAACGCCTTACTCTTGGAAGGTAATTTCAAAATCCACTAAAACGACAGCAACAGCTTCCAGCGAATCTTGGAATTTTTACCTCGCTGGTGCTTCCATTGTTAATTATGCGCCTTACCCAGCTGAAATCACAGCCCCAACGGCATCTATTTACGCAACGATTACTAATGGAAAAGTAACGGTCAGCTGGAAAGGAAGCGATCCTGAATCTGATCCCCTAACTTATACCCTTTTTGTTGACTTAGTGGATGGGAAACAAACACCTACCGCACAATTCACAAATATCACTGCTAGCAGCGTAGATGTGCCCGTTACAACTGGGAAAATTTACTATTTCAGAGTTAAGTCTTCGGATGGAAAGAACTCCAGCTATTCCGTTATTTATCAATTTAGAACTTAAAGCCTGAAAAAGATAACAGTAAACCAAATAGATTTCATTACAAATTAGAAACGCTTCTGGTCCGCTTTAGCTTTTGATTGAACATTTCCGCTTGGAGAATACTGCCATTCAGCCATATCCTTTGGCTATTTTGCGACATGTGTGTATTCCCTAAAGGAAATTCCTCTCTTCTTTTCTTGCCATTCTTTAACGTTAAAATGGCCGAAAACTCCTCTTTATCTACTAAAAAATCTTTCGCTGGTTTATTCAAAGCGTAAGTTTTTAGTGGTCCAAGATTTTGCGAATTCATTAAAAGCAAATTTCCTTTACTCGACTTGATTTTGACCAAAGCTTTACTATCTCCATCAAAATTCAAACCACTTTGCCCTAACTGAATCTCTCTAAATTTCCCTTGACCATTTCCCTTCAAAAACAAACCTTTAGATGCATCTAATCGACCTGTACTTATTTCGTTGCCGTAATCATTTCCACTTAATACCATGTCCAAGTTGCCATCTTCATCAAAATCCTGAACCTGGATCGCTAATACAGGTGAAACTTGGGCTAATCGAGGTAAGGCGAAAATTCTGAATTTCCCTTTACCTAGATTTTCTATATAACTAGAGTTCATCCAATTAGCTTCTAAAACCAAGGCTTTACCCAATTCCTCCTTGGTTAACACATCATTTATACCTGCGACGGAAAATTTGGCATAGTTATCAAATCTTTTTCTAATCTGTATAAATTGTTTAGCCAAATCGTCTCTCGTATTGAACGGAAATTCTTTTTTCTTTCCTTTTGGGTCTTTAAAATACACCGTTGGAATGGCATCAAAAGTACCATCTCCATTGAAATCTGCGGCGTATATTTTGGCTGGTGTGTCATCACTTGCTCGGTGCAAGGTGTTTTGGCCTAAATTCCCAGCCACATAATCCATATCGCCGTCATTGTCAAAATCTCCAGCAGCTAAACTATTCCACCAACCCGATTTGTGTTCAATTCCCGTCGATTGAATCGATTTGAATTTGCCTTTCTCATTTTTTAAGATTTTAATTGGCATCCATTCACCTGCCAAAATCAAATCTTGCCAGCCATCATTATCCGTATCTGACCATAAAGCGTCAGAGATCAACCCGATTTTATTTAATTCAGGTGCGATCTGATTCGTCACATCCGTAAATTTCAATTTTGGAAATTCATTCCTCAATAGATAACTACTCACAGGTCTCGGGTAAAAACCAGGTTCAACTCTATTTCCAACAAACAGATCTAGATCACCATCGTGGTCGAAATCGACTGCCTTCACACAGGAACCACTTTTAGCAAATGCGGGCAAGATGGAATTATTCTCGGTAAAATGCCCTTTGCCATCATTGATGAATATTCGATCTTGGTAACCTGGATCCAGTAAGGGTAATTCATTACTCCCACTTACTAAGTATAAATCTAAATCTCGATCATTATCCACATCAAAAAGCAATGCACCCATGTCCTCTTGACTTTTAGTAAAACCTTCTTTACCAGAAAGTAGATCCATAGACTTGAAGTTTCCATTCTTATCTTGAATCAAAAAATTGCCTTTATGCTTACTAGACCCGCCTATAAACACGTCTTCGATTAAATCCCCATTAACATCTCCTACAGCAAGACAGGGGCCTTGTTGAGAGAATTTGTGGGGCAGCAATTTTTGATTATTGAAATCAATGGCATCGTCTTCAATGTGCTTATACAGTAGGTTCAGTTGATCGCTCACTTCTGTGAATAAAGTAGGTGACTTCACCGAATTAGGTAAATAGGGTTGCGCATTTTTTTCTTCCAAAGTGATCACCTGATTAGCTTTCAGATGCCTTAAAATTTGTTGCTTCCCATTTGGCCAACTAATTTTCAATTCATCTATCTCTTTGCTTTCACCTAAACCAAAATGCGCAATAGATTCAATAGTAGATAAATACCCCCTGTAGGGCGTACATTCATAAAATTGTAGTTGATTTTTATTGTATTTAATTTGTATGCTTGCCCCAATTCCGTGAATATTTTGATCCGAACCCTTCAGTTGAACACGAAGAAAATGGCTTTTTTCCGGTGCAAGTTGCATGGCATTATTACGGTAAACAGAGGCTGAATCATTGATATTATTAACCACATAATCTAAATCACCATCATTGTCTAAATCAGCATAAGCTGCTCCATTAGAATAACTGGGATTTTTGATTCCCCATTTTTGAGAAACATCTTCAAAACCTAAATTACCCGTATTTCTAAATGCATAATTCGGGATTTTCACAGAAGAAATCATCTCTAAAAGGTATTTTGGCTCGGCGACATTTCCGCTTTCAGCACGATAGACCATGAAATCTTGATCTGTAATATCTTTTGGAAAACCATTCGTTATAATCATATCCCGAAGTCCATCATTATCAAAATCAGTTACCATGGGCGTCCAACTCCAATCTGTTTCAGCAACACCTGCAAACAGACCAATTTCACTAAAGGCCGGAATACCTGTTTTAGGGTCTTTTCCGCGATTTAACTGTAGCGTATTTCGGGGAAACTGAAAAGCGTAACCAAACTTATCGTTATTTTGATATGTTTGATAATTATTGGCCATGGTGAGCATTTTTTTACGGTAGTTATCCGCAGCCATCATATCAACAGCCATAATATCCACTAAACCATCATTATTGATATCATTGACATCATTTCCCATTGCAGAATGAGAAGTATGCTTAAAATAGAGATCGGCTTGGTCGATAAAACCAGTATGCTTACCATTTTTGTGTTGATTTATGTACATTAAATCATTACTGAGGTAATCATTCGTCACGTAGATATCTTTCCAACCATCTTGATTAATATCTGTAATATTAATTCCTAGGCCAAAACCTTCAATCAAAATCCCTTCTTCTTTAGAGACATCTGTAAAATGAGCATGTCGCGTTTTAGGGTCGTAATCATTTCGGTATAATCTGTCGGTTAATCTAGATGAGCCATCTTTTACCTTAGGATGATACATGTTAGGATAATTAATGTCTGCCATTTCATCGACTACCACATAAAGATCTAAATCACCATCATTATCGTAATCAAAGAAATTCGCATTGGTCGTATGTGTTGTATCAGCGATGCCATATTCCTCTGCCATATTCTTAAAACTAGGAACACCTTGTTTATCCAATCCTTGGTTAACATAGAGAATATTTGCCCTTTCTTTGCCTACTTTCTTAACGGTAGCACAGACATAAATATCAAGCAAATGATCATTATTAATGTCTACCAAAGCTACCCCAGAATTCCATTTTCCTTCACCAGCCACATTTGCCTGTTTAGTAACATCCTTGAACTTCAGTTGATTATTTTTATCGACACCCTCATTCAAGTACAAGCGATTAGCGACCTGATTCCCGGTAAAGTAAATATCTACTTTTTGATCATTATTAAAGTCACCTAAAGCCACACCACCACCATTGTACACATATTCAAATGTGAGAATGTTCATTGTGTCATTTTCAGTAATTCTATTCGAAAACTGAATACCTGTTTCATCAACTGAGAGCTCAGTAAATAAACTATCTTCTTGACTTTGACAGCTTTGTAACAAACTACAAAACAAAATAAAATAAAGGCTGAGGTAAGAGGAATTGAATTTCATAAATGGACTAAATTATTTACTAAAAATAGCAAAAAAAAAGAACAGAGACAGCAAACGCCATCTCTGTTCTTTAAAAATTAGCAAATTTCCTTAAATACTATTTGTAAGAAGGATCTTGTACTAAAGTTGGTTTTCCATCTTTCTCAGATTGGTCAATTGCTTCTTGAGGAAGAGGGAAGAATTCGTGCTTACCTTTTACGAAAGTAGCACCTTTCTTGTATACACGCTTAGTTGCCTCAACAGCGTTGTAAGCGTTCAATACCTCTGCAGCAACTCCCCATCTTTGTAAGTCAAAGAAACGGTGTCCCTCCATAGCAAATTCAAGACGTGTCTCAAAACGAACTGCTTTACGAGCAACATCTTTATCACTCCATGCAGCAGTGTAATTTTTGATTACATAATTTGCAGCAGGAACTGGAGCACCACTTGCAGTGAACTCTAATTTGTATGCATCACGAGTTGCTCCTTGAGTAGCTTTTTGAACAAAACCAGCTGGATTAGCCGCACGAGTTCTGATTTGATTAACCAATGCACGTGCTTTCTCTAAACTACCGATTTCAACCTCAACCTCAGCTAACCATAATAAGATCATGCTGTAACGCAAGATTCTATAGTTGTTAGAAGTTAAGTTACCCCAACCATTGATTCCAGTAAATGCTTTCGATGGAATGTGCTTCTTAGGTGAGTATGGACCCGCATAAGTTTGATCACGGATAAAGTCAAAATTGTGAATTTTGTAATCAAGGAATAAGATACCTCTACGACCAACATTATGATCTAAACGTGGATCTAATTCACCAGTATATGGAGTAAAAGGATCCTCTAATTTTAAACCTTGATCATTCGTTACATCACTGTTATTGAATGTATCGAACATTGGTAATCCATTCTCAGTTTTGTGTGCATTTACCAAGTTTTGAGACGGTTGGTAAAAACCACAACATCCCCAAGGTGAAGCGTAAGGGTGAGCAAGACCCACACCTGCGTTAGCAGCATCAGCATTAGCTGAAGAAGAAGCATACTGAATTTCGAAAATTGATTCAGCATTGTTACGAGTGCTAGCATCATGGTTATCTCTGTAAAGATCTACCAATTTGAATCTACCACTGTTAACGATTTCCTCTAAAACTGTTTTAGCTTCTCCTAACTTAGCTGCATTAGCAGCACCAGTAGCAATATTCCAACCTTGGAACATGTATGCCTTAGCTAATAAAGCTTTAGCAGCCCACTTAGTAGGACGACCCACTTGCGACTGCTTATCAGGTAATACAGCAGCAGCAGCCTTTAAATCGTTCTCAATTTTAGTCCACGCTTGTGGATCAACTGGAACTTTAGTTGACTGAAGATCATTCAAATTAAAAATTGCATCATCAATGTAAGGAATGTTTTTAAACATTTTCTTAGCTTCGAAATGAAACAAGGCTCTCAAAAATTGAGCTTCAGCTTTTACTTGAGCAGCACGTTCAGGAGTGATATCCTTTACATTTTTCAATGTATTGATCGCATCGTTTGCACGAGCAGCACCTTTGAACAAACCTCTGTATTTGTTCTTAATGTGACCGTTCGTTGCTTGGAAATCCCAAGTCTCAAGGAAAGATTGCTCCGGTTGATCACCCGCATCTGTTCCTTTGTACGCATCATCCGAAGTTAAACCACCAAATACCCAGCTTTGGATATCATTCTCCCAAGGAGCTTGGCCATCTAAACCTTGACCATCAAGCATAGAATAAGCACCGATAAGTACTCCTTCAACACCCTTAGCCGTTTGCAAGGCTGCTGGGCTGTATTGAGCTTGCGGCTGAAGAGTTAAGAATTCATCGCTACATGCAGTAGCAATTCCTAACACGATACCAGCTGACAAGAACATTTTTAAAATATTATTGCGTTTCATATTTTTGTTTTTATTAAAAATTTAACAATGTTCAAACTTTATAATAAACTGTATTACAGTGAATTACTAATTAAAATCCAAGGTTAAGACCTAAAATAAAAGTTTTTGATACTGGCATATAACCACCATCAAAACCAATTGTATTATCAGCTCCAGTTTGGATTTCAGGGTTAAGTCCTGAATACTTAGTAAACGTTGCTAAATTTTGTGCTTGTAAATAAATTTGAGCATTGTCTAAACCAAGTTTCTTACCAAGAGAACGAGGTAAATTATACGTTAATTGAACATTCTTGATACGTAAGTATGAACCATCTTCTAAGAAATAGCTTGAAGGACGGCTAGATACTTGGTCGTTAGCATCCATGATAGGCACAGTACCACCTTTGTTAGTTGGTTGCCAAGCCTCATATAATGCACGCTTAGAACGGTTTCCTTGGAATGAGTTGAAATCAGAGAAGAAACGAGTATAGTTAAAGATCGAGTTACCTTGAGATCCGTTAGCAAATACTGTTAATTCAAATGCTTTATAACCTAAGTTCAAGTTCAAACCATATGTGAAATCTGGGTGAGGTGAACCGATGATTGTACGGTCAGCATCAGTGATTTTCTTATCACCGTTGATATCAGCATACTTGAATTTACCCGCTTTGTTGTAATTTTCATATGGAGCCCAAGCCTTAGCTTCCTCGTCTGATTGGAAGATACCCAATACTTGGTATCCAAAGAAAGAAGAAAGTGGTAATCCAGCTTGAGTTAATGTAACAGCAGGAACACGAGAACCATATCCGAAGAAACGAGTGTTAGGAGATGCATCTAATTTGTCTACATTGTTTGTGTATGTAGATAAGTTACCTGAAATAGCGTAACGTAAATCACCTACTGAATTTTTGTAGCTAATTCCTAAATCAACTCCTTTGTTAGTCATTTGACCTACGTTGAAAGCCGGAGCTCTAGCATCACCTGCGGTGAACGTAATAGGTGTTGTGAATAACATATCAGATGTTACACGATTCCAAACATCCAATTCAACTGTTAAATGGTTGTCTAACAACGCTGCATCTAAACCGAAGTTAGTTGAAGTTGTAGTTTCCCATTTAGCGTTAGGGTTACCAAATGCATTAGCATCATAACCAATTGCTGGAGTAGTTTGAGAACCATCGATTGGATAACCTGCATTGAAAATGTTTGAACGGTAAGTAGTGTAAGCATTGTAGTTACCAATTTTTTGGTTACCTGTCTTACCCCAACCGAAACGTAATTTCAAGTCATTAACAAAAGTAAGTTGATCTTTCATGAAACTTTCTTCTGATAAACGCCATCCTAAAGAGAATGCAGGGAAAAGTGCATTACGTGAAGCTGACAAGAATCTAGATGAAGCATCATTTCTAACGATTGCTTGGAATAAATATTTGTCTCCGTAAGCATAGTTAAATTTACCGAATTGAGAAGATAATGTATAATCATTACCTACGCTACCGTAGTTAGAAACTCTTGTAGGATCTCCTAGATCTAAATAACCCATAATAGAAGGGATTTCGAAAGCATACCCATTACGACCTGCTCCAAAATATTCTCCAAACGCTTTGATTGACTCTAAACCAACATAAGCATCAATTTTGTGAACATCATTGAATGTCTTAGTGTATGAAACAGTATTTTGCCATACCCATTGGTAATCATAGCTTGTATTAGAAGTAGAACCGTTATTGAAACTTCCTTCTACGTATTCTGGATTAGCACGTCCTAAGTATTTACCATTGCTAGTTGTAGCATCAATACCAAAACTTGTTTTAGCAGTAATTCCTTCAACGATATCGAATTCAGCATAAACGTTACCGAATGCTCTCATGCCGTAACGTCTGTTATCAGCCTCACGCGCTAAAGTAGCGTATGGGTTAGAGTTGTTACCTAAGTTAGCACCACGGCTACCAGCAAAATTACCTGCAATATCAAAAATTGGCAATAAAGGATGGTGCTTGTAAGAACCAGAAACAGCATTTTGCTCTTCGTTATTACCGAAACCACCTCTACGGTTATCAATAGCTACTGTAAAGTTTTCACCTACACGTAATCTTTTGTTAATAGCAGAAAATTCCGTGTTAGAACGTAAAGTATAACGATCATAACCAATGAATTTAACCACACCTTCTTGACTAAACATACCTAATGATAAGGCATACTTGCTATTTTCTGTAGCACCGCTAGCACTTAATTGGTAGTTCATGATAGGAGCTGACTGTGTCATAGCACCCCACCAATACGTATCTGCAGCTTTAGTAATTGCATAGATATTGTCTGGAGTCAATGAATACAATTTAGGATCTACACCTGCAGAACCATTTTTTCCAGCACTTGGGAAAACGTAATCAGGGATAGAAACTTCACCATTAGATCCAAAAGTATATTGACCGTGAGATGGTGTTTTTCCTGCATACTTATCAGCTAAGTATAAATATTGACCTAATTCCTTTGCGTTTAATGATTGAACATCGTTCGCAACGTTTTGAGTTCCATAGTAAGAACTGAAAGTAATTTTAGGTGCACCTGTTTTTCCTTTTTTAGTTGTGATGATAACAACACCATTCGCTGCACGAGAACCATAAATAGAAGAAGCAGAAGCATCTTTCAAGATCTGGATAGTCTCAATGTCATTCGGGTTTAAGTTACCTTGGTTCTCCGTAGGAGTACCGTCAATAACATATAAAGGATCATTGTTACCAATAGTACCAAAACCACGAATACGAACTGTTGCATTACCACCTGGAGTTGCATCATTTACGATAGTCACACCAGAAGCACGACCTTGTAATTGTTGAGCGAAAGTAGTGGCAGGTACAGCTTGTAAATCTTTTGCGTCTACTGTCGTTACTGCACCAGTAATAGCTCTTTTAGACTGAGAACCGTAACCTGTTACAACAACTTCATTTAAAGTAGAACTTTCTTCAGCTAAACGAACTGTAATTGAGGTTTGAGAACCTAATTTAACGTCTTGTGAAGAGAAACCTACTGAAGAAACAGTTAAAATACTGTTGCTTTCAGCAGAAATAGTAAAGTTACCATTGGCATCTGATGCAACACCAGATTTAGAGCCTTTAACGATAACCGAAGCGCCCGGTATGCCATCGCCATCTTTTGCAGCAACGACTTTACCCGTGATCTTGTTACCTTGAGCGGATGCAGCATGACTCCCAAGAAACAGAACCAATACAGCAAATACACCCAGTAGTTGAGTTAGTAATTTGTTTTTCATAAAATTGTTTTTTGTTAGAAAATGTGAAAAATGGTTAATCTTTTAATTAAATAATTCTAAGTGCCCTCCTTTCTTAAGTTTAAAAAATGAAACATACGATTATTTGTTAGTACTATTTGTTACCAAATTGTGACCAAATATATAACAAAATTGTTATTTTCTAAAATTATATACATTTTTTTGGCATTTTTATAAGTAATAAGTATGCTATACTGTCTTTTCAAAATTGATCAAAAAGCATCCATTGGCTACTAATTAACGTCGCTTTGTAGCAAAATCGTTACCTACTTTATAAGGAAATAGCAAGAACAACTTATACTATCAGATGGAAGATGGTTTATTAGTCGAAAATGAATAGCTTGGGGCTATGAATCAAATCGACAATAACTGGGTCGCTGCCCATACTAAACACCGCCTAGTAAAGGGTCATAAAAAAACGTTTGGACATGTACTCGTCATTGCAGAGAGTCCGGGCAAGATAGGTTCAAGATCCTTTTCCAGCGCTAAGACTGCTTGTATTTTCCGCACCTCCACACCTGAGGTGACAGAGTCCACTTTGATGGAAAAGGCTTTATAGTGAAAATCAGGTTCCTGAGCGAAAACTGAAAAAGAGAGGAAAAATAAAATGCCGCATGTACGCATGCGGCATTTTAGTCATTTTATACGCAGATAAACTAGGTTAGCCTAAACGCCTAAACTCCAGCCCTCTCGATACGTGCGTTTAACAAATTGATTTGCTGCATCGAAATTCGTCACGCGCATGTTTTCATTATCCCACAGCAATTTCGTGTTCGATCCAGGATAATGATTTCCCCTACCAGTCGTGCGAGGGAAAGGCATATCTGCTACACGAATCGCTAGGTTCGCCATCAAAATAGCTTCCGTTAATGGTCCAGCCATTTCAAATGAAGAACTCATTTGCTTGTTTCCGTAACCAGCAATCGCACCTTCTACCCACTGCGCATAATGACCTTCTGCACTGCCTGGTACGCGTTCTAATTTTTGCTTCACCTTCACTTCTTGATTTCTAGAAAGAGGTAATAAACGTGGATTAGCCGCGTATTCGCTGGCCATCATTTTTCCTTTCGTACCGATAAATAGAATACCAGAGTTTCCGTCACCAAACATTTCGTCCGGACCTAATTCTTCTGGGCGCTCTGGTTTGATACCACCATCCATCCAATGCATGGTTACCGGTCCTTTCGTTTTAGATGTCTTCGGGAACGTTAATGTGGCGTGACTCGATGGAGGGCAGCTGTCAGGGAATACACCTCTTTGGCCAAAAGCCGTAAAGACACTACCCACACTTGCCTGCACATCAGACGCATATTTAAGTCCTAAAACGCGGAAAGGAGCTTCCATTAAATGGCAACCTAAATCACCTAGAGCACCTGTTCCGTAATCCCACCAACCTCTCCATGAGCCTGGAATTAAATTATCCACATAATCTTTATAGGGTGCCGTTCCTAACCATAAATCCCAATCTAAACCCGCTGGAACTGGTGGCTTCGCGGTAGACCAAGGAATCCCTTGTGGCCAGATAGGACGATTTGTCCAAATTTGGACCGTATGCACATCCCCGATAATTCCTGCATCAAACCATTCCACTAATTGACGAACACCATCCCCAGAAGAACCCTGGTTACCCATTTGCGTCACAACTTTGTATTTATCAGCGGCCGCCGTTAACATGCGCGCCTCATAAATATCGTGTGTCATCGGCTTTTGAACGTACACGTGCTTGCCCAGTTGCATGGCTGCCATCGCTTGAACCGCGTGGTTATGATCAGGCGTCGAAACAGAAACCGCATCGAAATTTTTCGATTCCACCTCCATTAGTTTACGCCAATCTTTGTAATATTTTGCTTTCGGATAGGCAGCAACGGAATCCTTTGCTTGACGATCATCTACGTCACATAAAAAAGCAATTTCTGCTTTCCCACTTTCATAGAATTTTTTCAAATCCGATTTTCCTTTACCACCTACTCCAATACCCGCTACGATTAATTTATCGCTGGGTGCTAAAAATCCTTTTCCTCCCAAAACATGGCGAGGAACTATATAAAAACTAGATGCTAAGGCGCTTTTTTCTAAAAAGCTACGTCTGGAGATGCTCATGATTCAATAGTTTTATAGGTTTATTTGTCTCAATATTAAAAATAAAAAATGTATAAACTACTATCCGTCAATCAATTCAAGAATTTTTCTGGATGTGCCTCCTCGTAACGAGTATGATCCTGATAAAATTGAGCAATGCGTAATAATGTGCCCTCATCATATAATTTACCAACAAAAGAAATACCTGTAGGCAAACTGTTTTTCGCATCAATACCGGTAGGAACGCAGACCACCGGATGACCCGTTAAATTCGTGATGGCAGATTGATTACCGCCTCCACGTGATGGACAAATAATTGCATCGTATTGAGAAACGACTTTATTCACTTCTTGCATTAACAAGTACCGGTGACGTTGGGCGTTGATGTATTCGACTGCGGGAACAAAACGAGCGGTTCTGAATTGATTAGGCCAGTCGTTTTTGGTTTGGCGAGTCAGTTGATCGTCGATATTTTTACGCGTCATCTCATCGAATTGCGCCGCACACTCTGCCCCTATCACCACATCCATGATGTTTACTTTGTAGACATTTTCATCTGGAAAATCGACCGGAATTAATTGAACACCTTGTTTTCGAAGATCAGCCAAGACTTTCCATTCACTGCGGGTTGTGTCTTTAATTTTGTCAAAATAATTTTTCGCATAGGCAATCTTCATTCCTTTCACTGGGCGATTTGCCTGATAATTAAAGGGCATGTTTACGGCTGCCAAATCCTTTCCATCTGTCCCGTGCAAATAATGAAAAACAATCGCGGCGTCATTTGCGGAACGACAGATAGGCCCCACCTTATCTAGGCTGTAACTTAAAGCCATCGCGCCTGAGCGACTAATACTCCCAAAGGTAGGCCGCAATCCCGTAGCTCCACAAGTGGTCGCTGGAGAAACAATACTACCCCAGGTTTCTGTTCCGATGGCGAAAGGGACTAAACCTGCCACCGTTGCTGAGGCTGATCCTGCCGAAGATCCGGAAGAACCGGATGATCCAAAGCTTAAGTTCCAGGGATTTTTTGTTCTTCCACCGTACCAGTAATCCCCCATCGCTAGGGCACCTAAGGTGAATTTGGCCACTAAAACAGCCCCTGATTCTTTCAATTTTGAATAAACGTAGGCATCTTCATCGATCACCTGATCCTTGTATGGAGCGGCGCCCCAGGTTGTTTTTGTTCCTTTAACTGCAAACAAATCCTTCAAACCGTAGGGAATCCCATGTAATAAGCCTCGGTATTTACCACTCTCTATCTCCTTATCAGCCTGACGCGCCTGAGCTAGTGCCAAATCCTCCTGAATGCTAATTACACATTGCAAGGTTTCTCCGTGTTTCTTGATTCGCTCTATAAAAAAAGAGGTTAATTCGACCGATGTGATTTGTTTCGTCTTGATTAGATGAGCAAGCTGATCGATGGAATAAAAAGCTAAATCATTGCGATTTTTCGGCAGCGTGGCTTTCACCGCTGGCCACGCTACCGGGCGCTGGGTTTGATCAAATTTCATTCCCGGCAATTTCGGATTTTGCCAAAGACTCAGAGGCACACTATTGTTCAATGAAAGCGCGTGCATCGCCTTGTAATTCGCCAGATTATCCACCACATCTGAATACAGCGTATCTAATTCCTGCGTCGTAAAAGTTAAATCAAACAGGTTAGCCGCTCCAGACAGATCAGCTTTTGTTTGAGCAAATACTGGGCTGGCGAAAAGTAGAAACAAGGCGAGTTTTTTCATTATTCCTTTATTTCAAAAATCTGAGCTGATTTACCCGGAACGCTCAGCGTTTTAGAGAAAACGACATCCGTTGATTCCATCACATTATGCGCCTTTGCTCCAGCTGGCAAAATTTCTTCGTAATGACTTAAGTCGATGGCACGTGCATCTGCGTTCTTATTCAGAACCACCATCAATTTGGCCTTATCTGTATATCGGAAATAGACGTAAACGCCGTTTCCTTCGCCTGAATTCTCTGGTCCAAAATGTAATAATTTACCCTTATGGATCGCCTCAGAGCCTTTTCTCCAGTTCAACATCTTCTTAAAGAAATCTTGTGTCGATTTCTCATCTGCCGTCATATTCGCACCCGTAAAGGCATTCTTCGTATCACCAGCCCAGCCACCTGGGAAGTCGCCGCGAATCTCGCCATGTTCGTTTGATTTCGGATTAGACATCAAAATTTCCGTTCCGTAAAATACCTGCGGAATCCCGCGTGTGGTGAAAATATACGTCATTGCCATCTTCAATAAAGCCTGATCGTGTTTCACCTGCGTGTAAACGCGTGACATATCGTGGTTATCCATGAACACCACTAAATTATCTGGATCCGCATAGACTAGATCATTCGAAATAGCACTATAGATTTTATTCAATCCCTTACCCCATTCTTTATCATTTTCATTCATCGCCTCTGAGATCGCGTTTTGCAAAGGAAAATCCATCAAAGCGGGTAAGGACGATTTGTAGCCATCGCGGTTCACTTTTCCGCGCTGCCAGTAAGAGGTGATAATCGGATTCGATGACCACTCTTCTCCTACCATATTTAAGTTCGGATATTCAGCTAAAACGGCATCTGACCACATAGTCGCAAATTCCTTCGTTGAATACGGGTAGGTATCGATGCGTAGACCGCCTAAATGCGCGTATTCAATCCACCAAATGGTGTTTTGGATAATGTATTGCTGCATAAACGGGTTCTTCTGATTCAAATCCGGCATCGCTGGCACGAACCAGCCTTCCGATTGCAATTTCGCATCGTATTTCGACACGTGTGGATCTTGAACCGTCTCGCGACGGTGCGTCGTTGACGTGAATTTTCCGCCAAAATTAATCCAATCCTTAAACGGCTTATCTTCCATCCACCAGTGGCCATTTCCACAGTGATTCAAAATAATATCTTTGATCAAATACATCCCATTCGCCTGGGTCTTCATCCCCAGTTCGCGGTAGTCTTCATTCGTCCCAAAACGGCGATCAATCTTATAGTGATCTGTAATCCCGTATCCGTGATAGCTTTCCATGGTTTGGTCATTTTCCACTTCAGGCATATTCCAGATAGCGGTAAATCCCATATTTTTTATGTAGTCCAAATGATCCAAAATCCCGCGTAAATCTCCCCCATGACGATCATACAAGGCAGCCCTATTCAGAGACATCTCCCGCATTCCAGCGACTTTATCATTCGCGGGATTGCCATTCGCAAAGCGATCTGGGGTGATTAAATAGATCACATCTTTCGTGGAATACGAAGGACGATTCGCTGAACCTTTCGCACGTGACTCTAAGGAATAATTGACTGTATGAATAATAGCTCCATTCTTCTTAATTACTAGTGGATACGTTCCTGCCTGCGCTCCAGCCTCTACAATCAAGTCCACAAATAAGTAATTCGGGCTATCGCCATTCGTTACTTTTTTCACGGTCAAACCTTTCTTCGATGACGTTACCACGCCACCACTTAGGTCTTTTCCTTTGATCAATAACTGTAAATTCGGGTTCTTCATTCCCACCCACCAGTTCAATGGTTCGACACGTAAATCTTGAGAAATAAGGGAGAATGAGGCACAAAAAAGGAGGCCTAAAAAAAGGACTTTTTTCATAAAATAATTTAATAATGAATGTGTGAATGGTTTTGTATTACCTTTTACGAAAATAGGCAAAAATAGCGGAATGGAGGAGCATTCACGGAAGAATCCTATAAAACAGATGCACCGATAAGTAAAATATGCCCGATAAATTTGGTATTATTATTCAAATATGAGATATTTGCTAGGAAAATGAGCCTCAGCAGCCCAAACGACTAATTATTCAAATAATACAAATATAAATTACCTCTTTTATGTGTGGAATCGTAGCGTACATCGGAAAACAGCCAGCATTTCCCATTATTTTAAAAGGCCTAAAGCGCTTGGAATACCGCGGATATGACAGCTCAGGTATTGCATTATTCGGTGATATGGTGAACACATTCAAGAAAAAAGGCCGTGTAGCGGAACTGGAAGCTTGGGACGAGGAAATTATTTCTGAAGCGACAGTAGGTATCGGTCACACGCGTTGGGCAACCCATGGAGAGCCATCTGACGCAAATGCACATCCACACACTTCAAACAGCGGACGCTTAACTCTAGTACACAATGGGATTATCGAGAACTATGGTTCTTTAAAGCAGGAGTTAGTTCAAAAAGGCTACAGTTTCAAGAGTGAGACGGATACAGAGGTTTTGGTGAACTTCATAGAAGACATCCAAATCAACAACAATTCCTCCCTTGAAGAAGCCATGCGCATAGCATTAAAACGCGTAGTGGGCGCATACGTGATCATTGTGATGGAAGAAGGCTTCCCTAATCGGTTAATCGCAGCTCGTAAAGGATCTCCTTTAGTAATCGGTGTAGGCGATGGCGAGCATTTTTTGGCCTCTGATGCCTCCCCTATTATCGAATACACGAAGAAAGTTATTTACGTAAACGACTACGAATTAGCCATCATTTCTCCAGATGAAATCATCTTGAAGAACTTAGGAAATGAGCCTATTACGCCGTATATCCAACAATTAGACATGGAATTAGCCCAAATCGAAAAGGGCGGTTTCGACCATTTCATGTTGAAAGAAATTTTTGACCAACCGGGCAGTTTAACGGATTGTTTACGTGGCCGTTTGGACATGGAAAACCTGACTTTAACGTTAGCCGGCGTGGAAGAACACATGTCCGTTTTCTCTCAAGCAAAACGCATCATTATTGTCGCTTGTGGAACAAGCTGGCACGCGGGTTTAGTCGCAGAATACATGATCGAAACCCTTTGCCGCATCCCTGTAGAGGTAGAATACGCCTCAGAATTCCGTTACAGAAATCCAGTCGTGGGCGCAGGCGATGTATTAATTGCCATTTCCCAAAGTGGCGAAACTGCCGACACCCTGGTTGCTATTGAAAAAGCGAAAGAAGCAGGTGCCTTTATTTTTGGGGTTGTCAACGCGGTTGGATCATCCATAGCCCGCTTATCTCACTCCGGCGCGTACACACACGCTGGACCAGAAATCGGTGTCGCAAGTACAAAAGCCTTTACAGCACAATTAACGGTTCTAGCCATGATGGCCATCAAAATTGGCCGCGAGAAGAAGACCGTTACCGAAGCAGAATACAATCGCTACCTAGCAGAATTAGCTTTAATACCAGAAAAAGTAAAAGCCGTTTTAGAAACACACGAATCTATCAAAGAAGTAGCGAAGCATTATGCTGATGCACGTGACTTCTTGTTCTTAGGTCGCGGATACAACTTCCCTGTGGCCCTAGAAGGTGCCTTGAAATTAAAAGAGATTTCCTACATCCATGCGGAAGGTTACCCAGCGGCAGAGATGAAGCACGGCCCTATCGCCCTAGTAGATGAAAACCTACCGGTTTTATTCATCGCAACGAAAGACGCTTACTACGAGAAAATCGTCTCAAACATCCAAGAGATCAAAGCCCGTAAAGGCATGGTGATTGCGGTTATTTCTGAAGGAGACACCCAAATCCGCGACATGGCAGATCACGTGATGGTGGTTCCAGCTATAGATGAATTATTAGCTCCTCTTGTTTCGGTGATTCCGACTCAGATTCTTTCTTACTACATTGGGGTCATGAGGGGGCTGGATGTGGATAAGCCAAGGAACCTCGCTAAAAGTGTGACCGTGGAATAAGATATAGCCTTAATTACAATTTCACAAAATTATCCTCCAGTCTTACATTGAAGTTTATCTCTGCCTTCATGGCGGAGAAAACCTTCAAGATGGTATCTATTGTAGCGCTATTTGTACTACTTTCTAATTTAGAAATT
>CANLVU010000002.1 GCA_947494535.1 Cytophagaceae bacterium | reverse complement strand
TTTCTCCATAAAGATATATGGAGCCATTTTAGGATCCCACTTACGAGTCAAGTGACCGAAGTGAACGCCTGCGTCAAGCAAGTCGTTGTAGCTTAATTGTGCCATTTTGGTTGTTTAAATGTGTGAATAATAAAAAGGTGGAAAAGGCATCGGCAACAGACAAGCCTTTTCCACGAACAAATCTTAACGCTTAGAGAACTGGAATTTCTTACGAGCTTTCGCACGTCCTGGTTTCTTACGCTCCACCATACGTGGGTCACGTGTTAAGAATCCTTCTTTTTTCAAAGGGGAACGTAATTCTGCATCTTGCGTTTGAAGTGCACGTGAAATCGCCATACGAAGCGCTTCAGCTTGTCCTTTGATACCACCGCCATCTACGTTAGCTGTTACATCAAATGAACCTACTGTGTTCGTTAAAGCGAATGGTTGATTAACAACAATCTGAAGAATTTCAGATGGAAAGTAATCAGTTAACATACGGCCGTTGATTTTAATCTGGCCTTTACCTGGTGTCATGGAAATACGAGCTACTGCTGTCTTTCTTCTACCGATTTTACTTGTTATTTCTGCCATTTTCTTGGTGTCCGTTAAAAGGTAATTACTTTAGGTTGTTGAGCTGCATGAGGATGTTCTGATCCCGCATAAACGAATAAGTTGTGAAATAATTCACGACCTAAACGGTTTTTAGGTAACATACCTTTTACTGCTGATTCTACAACACCTCTTGGGTTCTTAACTAAAACCTCACGTGGAGTTGCGAAACGCTGACCACCTGGGTAACCCGTGTGACGGATATACACCTTGTCTGTCATTTTCTTACCAGTTAAGCGAATTTTATCCGCGTTGATAACGATCACTTGATCGCCACAATCAACGTGTGGAGTAAAAGAAGGCTTGTGTTTTCCACGAATGATTTTCGCAATTTCAGAACAAACACGTCCTAAAATTTGATTTTCAGCATCTACAACAAACCAAGCTTTCTGTACAGTAGCTTTGTTTGCGGAGATGGTTTTGTAACTTAAAGTATCCACTTGTTTATAATTTAACTGTTTGAATCGTTTCCACCTAGACCACGGAATTTGTCTAAAGGAATTGATTATGACCTATTTTATCTTTCAAACGGGCATTCAATCGAAAAATGGGAGTGCAAATTTATAAAATCTTCATTTCATATGCAAGTGTCTAATTTAAAATGTTTTGCGCGGAAGAATTAATTGAAAAATAACGAACTTTATATTCTATTTCTTTTACATACCATGAAAAAAATTACGGTCTATCTATTCCTACTTGTATTGTCCTGCCAAGCGTTGGTAGCACAGGTTCATTTCGCAGGAATGATGTCTACGAAACGTGTGGGGATGTTTAATGCAGCCTATAATCCTGCTGAATTAACGAATTTGACGAATAAGGTAGAATTCAATTTAATAGGAACCTCTTTTTCCTTTGGAAACAATAAGATGTCTATTTCGGACATAAGAAGTGGAAAGTCAGCGCAAAGTGCCCTTTTTTCCTCTGGTACACCCTTGGCATTAGATGTTAACGTTGAATTTTTAGGGCCTAGTGTTGGATATAGATATAAGAAATGGGGTTTTGGTATACTTACTAAAGCATTCCTTAAAGCCAATATTGTCGATTTAGATGTGGATTTAATGAATTCAATTTATAGTAATGCTCTTTTAACCTTAGGGACATTTCCCTTGTCGAATCGGTATAATCAACGCATTAACTCATCGAGTTGGGGACAAGTTAGTTTTGCCGCTTCCCGGAAGATTATAGATAAGGCAAACCATCAATTAAGTGCAGGGCTAGCCTTGTCGCTTCTCTTCCCGGCTTCCTATGCGAACATCGGGCTGACTAAGTTTTCGGGAACCATTAAATATAATTTATTTCCGCCGCAGGCTAATTTGATTAATACAACGACTAAGTTGAATTTAGGCTATACGAGTAATTTTGCCAAAAGCTTTGCGAATCCAAGTGATTTTACTAGTGCGATTTGGGGTGAATTTGGTGGAGTTGCTGTGGATTTTGGCCTTACTTATCACTATTTAAATGATAAAAAAATACCTCTTGTCCAGGCTGGAATGTCCGTGAAAAATGTAGGTAGCTTGACCTATCAAGCAAAAAAAATCAATGTAGTTGATTATGATGTTAATATTCCGGCTCCTACTGCGGCTAAGCCAGGATTTAATTTATTTAGTCTGGCGACTATTTCCAGCTTAACCCAATTGGAGGGGCTTTTAATTTCAAGTGGCTATATGACGAAAGATGACCAATCCAATTCAGATGTACAGATAAAATTGCCTACAACTGTACAGGCTTATGTCTCTATTAGGGCGCTTAATCGATTGAATCTAGATGTGAACGCACAATACAACATTCGACAAGGGGAAGGTAATAAGGAGATTACTAGTCCAAATACGATAAGTGTCATTCCGCGTTTTCAAACAAAATACTTTGAAATTTATTCACCCTGGACTAATCATGAGGTGACGGGAATTAATGGCGGATTGGGAATTCGAGTGGCGGGTTTTTACCTAGGCTCAGGTTCTATCATCACGGCTTTGCAGAGCAATAGCAAACAATTGGATGTCTTCACCGGATATCAAATAGGTTTCTAATAAAAAAGGAGGCCATCGAGCCTCCTTTTTCAATACCCGGATGGGGTTAAATTATAAGTCACTCAAATCGAAACTGTCCATAAAAGCAGTGGTGAATTGACCCGATTTGAAGGTCGGATCATCCATTAATTTGATGTGGAATGGAATCGTTGTTTTGATGCCCTCAATCACGAATTCTTGCAAAGCACGTTTCATGCGAAGTAAAACCTCTTCACGGCTTTGGCCTGAAACGATCACCTTAGCAATCATCGAATCGTAATTAGGTGGAATCGTGTAACCAGAATAAACGTGTGAGTCAATCCGAACGCCGTGACCGCCCGGAAGGTGAAGATTTGTGATCTTTCCTGGTGATGGACGGAAACCGTTCGCTGGATCCTCCGCATTAATACGGCATTCTAGAGCGAATAATTTAGGGAAGTAGTTTTGGCCCGAAATCGGAATGCCCGCTGCGACCTTAATTTGCTCCTTAATTAAATCAAAATCCGTTACTTCTTCTGTAATCGGGTGCTCTACTTGGATACGGGTATTCATCTCCATGAAGTAGAAATCCCCATTTTTGTCCACTAAGAACTCAATGGTTCCAGCACCTTCGTAACCGATAGCAGTCGCACCTGCGATCGCAGCATCCCCCATTTTCTTACGTAATTCGTCTGAAAGGGCAGGGGAAGGAGTTTCTTCGCACAATTTTTGGTGGCGACGTTGAATCGAGCAATCGCGTTCAGATAAGTGACAAGCTTTGCCAAATTTATCTCCCACGATTTGGATTTCAATGTGACGAGGCTCCTCTACAAATTTCTCCATGTACATGGCATCGTTTCCAAAAGCAGCCGCTGATTCCATTTTCGCGTCTTCCCACAATTTGTCAAATTCAGACTCATCGCGAATGATACGCATACCACGGCCACCACCACCAGCTGTAGCTTTGATGATCACCGGGTATTTAATGGTTTTAGCTAATTCTTTCGCTTCCTCTACCGTATCGATTAAGCCATCAGAACCGGGAATAACCGGAACTCCTGCCTTTTTCATCGTGTCTTTCGCCGTCGCTTTATCCCCCATCGAATTAATCATCTCTGCCGAAGCACCAATGAATTTAATCCCATGTTCTGAACAAATGCGAGAGAATTCTGCGTTTTCTGAAAGGAAACCGTATCCTGGGTGGATCGCATCTGCTCCAGTTACTTCTGCAGCCGAAATGATCGCCGGAATACTCAAATAAGATTGTCTGCTGGGCGGAGGTCCGATACAAACGGCCTCATCCGCAAAGCGAACGTGTAAACTGTCGCGATCGGCGGTAGAGAAAACAGCCACCGTTTTGATGCCCATCTCCTTACAAGTCCGAATAATTCGCAAGGCAATTTCCCCGCGATTCGCTATTAATATCTTTTTAAACATAGATTACGCTTTTTCAACCAAGAATAAAGGTTGATCAAATTCTACTGGACTAGCATTATCAACTAAGATTTTAACGATCTTTCCAGAGATCTCTGAATCGATTTCGTTAAACAATTTCATCGCTTCGATCACACAAACGGTTTTGCCCGGAGCGATTTCTGATCCTACTTCCACGAAATTATCTTTATCTGGACCAGCTGCACGGTAGAATGTACCGATCATAGGTGATTTAACTGTGTATAAGTTATCTGCAGCCGGAGCTGGAGCCGCCGCAACTGGTGCAGCTGCCGCGACTGCCACTGGCGCCGCTGCTGGTGCTGCCGCCACAACTGAAACGACTGGAGCTGCTTCGCTAAATTTCTTAACAGAGACCTTTAAACCCTCTGTTTCGATGCTAACCTCAGCTAGCGGAGACTTTGCGATGTAATCTAGTAATCGCTGAATTTCTTTAGTATCCATTCTTTTTTGTTAATTAAACGCTACAAAGGTAGCTAATTATTTTACACGCTCAGCGTATGAATAGGTTCTTGTATCTACTTTTATCACTTCATCTTGCTCGATGAAAATAGGCACGGTAATCGTCGCTCCTGTTTCTACCGTGGCTGGTTTCTTAGGGGAGTTAGCCGTATCGCCACGAACGCCTGGCTCTGTGTAAGTTACCTTTAATTCTACGAATGGAGGCAATTCACAAGATAAAGCAGCATCGTTTTCGGTGTTGATCAAAATCTCTACTTCTTGTCCTTCTTTCATCAAATCAGCCATCACACATAAATTCTCGTTTAAAAGAATTTGCTCGAAGGATTCTTGATCCATAAAGTTATAGCCAAACTCATCTTTGTAAATGAATTGGAATTTTCTGCGTTCTACACGCACGGGATAGATCGCTACTCCTGAGTTAAACGTGTTATCGATTACTTTTCCAGAAGTTAAGGAACGTAATTTAGTTCGAACAAAAGCCGGTCCTTTACCTGGTTTTACGTGAAGGAATTCAATGATCGAATATAAATCGTCATTGTATTTAATCACTAACCCATTTTTAATGTCTGCTGTAGTTGCCATTTTTAATTATTTAGGGTCGTATGCCCATTTAACGTAAGCTGATCCCCACGTAAAACCTCCACCGAAGGCTGCTAAGATCAGATTATCTCCTTTATTTAGTTTGTTTTCGTAATCCCAAAGACAAAGCGGAATCGTCGCCGCCGTTGTATTTCCATATTTTTGGATATTCAACATCACCTTATCATCGCTTACACCCATTCGGTTTGCCGTCGCATCAATGATACGCTTATTTGCCTGGTGAGGCACTAGATATTTAATATCATCTCCAGTTAAGTGGTTGCGCTTCATAATTTCTTCTGAAACATCCGCCATTCGAGTCACCGCAAATTTAAATACGGATTGCCCTTCTTGGCGAATATAATGCCATTTTTCTTCTACCGATTGAATCGTAGGAGGATAAGCGCTTCCGCCCCCTTTTTGCATTAGGGCTTCGCAGCCATCTCCGTCTGATTTTAAGATGAAGTCTTGTACTCCCAAACCTTCGTAATTAGGCTCTAACATCACCGCACCAGCTCCATCCCCAAAAAGAATGCACGTCGTACGATCCGTATAATCTACAATCGAAGACATTTTATCCGCACCCACAACGACAATTTTTTTGTAACGACCTGATTCGATGAAGGCAGTACCTGCACCCAAGGCGTTTAAGAAACCTGAACAAGCTGCTGCTAAGTCAAAGGAAGCCGTTTCACGGATGCCTACTGCCTTGCAGATTAAATTCGAAGCGGAAGGGAAAAAGTAATCAGGAGTGACCGTCGCGCAGATAACCATATCGACTTCTTCTGGCTTGGTATTGGTTTTCCTCAAGAGATCCTCCACCGCTTTAGCCCCCATAAAGGACGTTCCCAGGCCTTCGCCTTTCAAAATACGTCTTTCTTTGATGCCGGTGCGAGAGGTGATCCACTCGTCGTTCGTGTCAATGATTTTTTCTAATTCTTGATTCGTCAGCACATAATCCGGTACATATCCTGCTACTCCGGTAATGGCTGCACTTATTTTTTGGCTCATAATGATTATTTGTTCTCGATGGCGGCCTTAATCTTCCCGCAAACATCTGATTCTACAACGGATCTACAAAGTTTAATCATGTTTTTAATTGCCAAAGGACTTGACGCCCCATGTGCAATAATCACATTCCCATTAATCCCGATGATCGGGCTACCGCCGTATTTTTCGTAATTCGTATTTTCTAAAAAGTCATTCGTGATTCCTTGGTCTTTCATGATCTTGTACAGGGATTCCCCCATCTTCAAAATAATGTTGCCCGTAAATCCATCCGTAACAATGACGTCTGCTTTATTCTTAAAGAAGTCTTTTCCCTCTAAATTGCCAATGAAGTTGATCTTCTTATTCTCTTTTAAAAGGGCATGGGTCGCAAGCGTTAAGATACTTCCTTTCTGCTCTTCTTCACCTATGTTCATCAAACCCACTCGAGGCGCTTTCTTGCCAGTCGTCGCTTCAAAGTACACCGATCCTAAAAGAGCAAATTGGTCTAGCATCTCGGGCTTGCAATCTGCATTCGCACCAATATCCAGCATTAAAGCATAGGAGCCGTCCTCTTGCGGAACGAAACCAGCAATAGCTGGGCGAGAAATTCCTTCGATGGTTTTCACAGAAAATAAAGATCCGACCATCATCGCGCCGGTATTTCCTGCAGAAGCAAAGACGTCTGCTTTGCCTTCTTTTAAAAGATGAAACCCAACTCCGATGCTGGAATTGGGTTTTTGAGATAGTGCCTTGGTCGGATGTTCCCCCATTTCAATCACTTGGTCTGCAGGAATGATAGCAATTTGCTTGCCTGCATACCCGTGTTTCGCTAATAATTGTTCAATGGTGTCCTGAGGACCTACGGCTAATATGGTGTCGTCGTTTGAAAGACTTGGTAACGATAAAAGTATTCCTTCTAATACAGCTTCTGGAGCATAATCCCCACCCATCACATCAACGGCTATTTTCATTTAATTATGTTTAATTACTAAAGCTTTTGGCAAAAATAGCATTAAATTTAGTCAAAAAATAGCATTTTAACGGGATTTTTTCAGGTTCGCTGAAAAAAGGTGTAAAGCTGCAGTCAATCAGGGAATTACTTAACCGTGAATCCTTCTACGATCATTTTTCCTTTGTAGAACAAGTTACCTTCATGTACGTGAGCACGGTGGTAAAGGTGTGTTTCGCCTGTTTGTGGATCTACACCTAAATGCTTAGGAGTTCCGAAATCATGCGCTCTTCTTGTATCACGACGAGTAGTAGAGATTTTTCTTTTAGGATGTGCCATGGTATTGTTATTTATTAATTATTGTCTATTAATTTTTTTAATGCTGCCCATCTCGGATCCATTTCTGGCTCCTGATCGGCTTTATTTTCATCTTCAGGGTTCGTTGTATAAATTAACTCCCCGTCTACATGATCCTCTAAAGGCTTCACAAACCGAGGGTGCAATTTTTTCATAGGCACCTGCAAGGCAATGAAATCAAATAAATCTTGCGATAAATCTAATTTAGGAGACTTTCTGTCCAATAAGAACAAATTATTTCCCATGTCTTCGTTGTGGTCCGCATATTTATAAATGATTTTCTCATCTAAGTGAATAGGGAAATTAAATTCCTCATTCGAACGGTCACAAATTAATTTCAAATAGCCGTCAATTTCCAGTCTAACCTGAATCATGGTGGCCGATTTATCTAACGTCGCTTTTGCGTTAAATTCGCCTTTTTGGACCCATTCCTGCTCGAAAGCAGCGAAAAATTCGTCGTTTCCGGTGAAGGAATACGGGTATACTTTATCCTCTAAAGAAAGTATAGGTATCTGGTATGCTTCTAGGACGTTCATTTTCACTCTTGGGTAAAAAAGAATGCGAAATTACGAAAATATTCGAAAACAGCAATAGTTGCGCTGAACAAATTCGTAATTTCGAGGCATGAAGCATTGGAGTCCGGCTGTTAAAGCATTTTTAGGGATCTTTATTTTTTACGAAGTAGCGGGTTGGCTTTTTGTGAGTACTTTCGAGCGCCTAGATCAGCTGCTTTTGATTAATGGTTCTCATTCCGCTTTTGCAGACATCGCTTTTCAAGCCCTTACGTCTATTGCTGAAGTCGTTTTGCCTATCTTGTTTTTGATTTATTTGTTTCGTTTCAAGAAAGAATACGCTTTGCCCTACGTTTATTCCTATGCCTTGTCAACTGGATTGATTCAGGCTTTAAAGCATTTTGTCTTTACGGATTCTTTGCGGCCATTGGCCTATTTTGCTAATTCAGGTGTTAAATGGCACATCATTCCAGGACTTTTAATCAGTGAATTTAATTCGATGCCATCTGGACATACGGGGGCGGCCTTTTTTATGTTCTTTTGGGTGGCGGTACTTTTGCGTCGCTGGTTTTGGGGAGCCTTAGCAGGGGTAATCGCCGTGGGCGTTGCCTATTCTAGAGTCTATTTATTTCAACATTTTCCGGTGGACACCTTGGTGGGTGCAGCCATCGGAGTAGGCTCTTCGGCCTTATTTTATTCGATTCAATATGCTAAGAGCAGTTCAAAGTAAACCCTATTTATTCTGGGCGCTCGTGGGAGCGGCGGTCTATATTCCTTTTTTAGGATCGACGCATTTGTTTGATTGGGATGAGGTGAATTTTGCGGAGTCTGCACGGGAGATGCTTGTGACAGGAGATTTTTTAAGTGTCCAAATCAATTTTCAGCCCTTTTGGGAAAAGCCACCATTGTTCCTTTGGCTGCAGGCTTTGAGTTTTATGGCTTTTGATTCATTCTCTGGTCAGTCGGATATTTCGATGGAATTTGCGGCACGTTTTCCCAATGCAATCATTGGAATAGTAACTTTATGGACGCTTTATGCCGTGGGAAAGAAGACCTGGGGGGCGAATTTTGGAAACCTGTGGGCTTTTTCCTACTTAGTGGCCATTACTCCGCATGTCTATGCGAGTTCTGGGATCATAGACCCGCTCTTCAATTTATTGATTTTTCTGGGGGTCTATTTCTTTTCAGAATTCTTTCAGGATTCGACGCGGTTCAGAAATGTTATTTTCGCAGGTATTTCGATTGGTTTAGCCTTGTTAACCAAAGGTCCCGCCGCATTGCTCCTCTGGGCTCTGACACTCTTATTCGTCGGAATTCTGTACCGGTCTCGGGTGAACAAGCGTTTGTTTATTGGGGCGGTGGTTGCCGGTTTGATCTCCGTATTATTCTTTGTGGCTTGGTATGGTTTGATTGCTTATAAATTTGGTTGGCAGATCATTGAGGACTTCTTTAGCTATCAAGTGCGCTTAATGACTACGGGGGATGCCGGACATGGACAGCCCTTTTATTACCATTTTGTGGTCTTATTGATTGGTTGTTTCCCCGTGTCGATTTGGGCGGGGGCTCGTTTATTTCGCTGGAAGCGGGAGGAATTGGACTTTTCGAACTGGATGAAAGTCTTGTTTTGGGTGGTCTTGATTCTGTTTAGTATCGTGAAGACAAAAATTGTGCACTATTCGTCCATGTGTTGGATTCCATTGACGTATTTCTCAGCGCTAGTGCTGCAAGAATGGCAGGCAGGAGGGTTTCGTTTTAATTGGAAATATAATACGGCGATCAGCATTGTGGGTTTATTATTAGCGACGGTGTTAACGGCGGTTCCATTAATTGGCCAAAACGCGGGCCTCATCGTTCCTTATATCAAAGATGTGTTCGTGCAAGGAAATCTCCAGGCGCCAGTGTATTGGGCGGGCTGGGAGTGCTTGATTGGCTTGGTGTTTGCTTTAGCCGTGATTTATTTCTTGTTCACGAAGAAGTTGCATACCTTGATGGCTGCATCCTTAGTTACGATTATGGCTTATATGGCCATTGTAGTTCCTAAAATAGAGGGATATACGCAGGCGACGGTCATTGATTTTTATATTGCGAAGGCTGGCCAAAAAGTCTACATCGAACCCGTTGGATTCAAGTCCTATGCACACCTACTGTATTTTCAAAAGCCCGCAGGGACTCCCGCGGGCGATGTATTATTGACTGCGAAAAAGCTAGACAGGCCGGCTTATTTCATTATGAAAACAGATGCTGAAGATCAGTTTAAGTATCACCCAAACCTGATCTTTCAAAAAGAAGAGAATGGATTCCTCTTCTACAAGCATCGCTAATTAAACTCCTGGGAAGAAGAACGCGCCCTCTATGGCTGCATTTTCATCTGAGTCGGATCCGTGAATGGCATTTGCTTCGATCGATTTGGCAAACAATTGACGGATTGTGCCCGCAGCAGCTTGAGCTGGGTTCGTGGCTCCTATCAGTGCACGGAAATCTTCTACCGCATTCTCTTTCTCTAAAATCATCGGGATGATTTCGCTTTGCGACATATAATCACATAGGCTTTGGTAGAAAGGACGCTCGCTGTGAACCGCGTAAAATTGACCGGCTTGCTCAGGGGTCATTTTTAATTTTGTCATCGCAAGAATTTTATATCCTGCTTTTTCAATATGTTGAATGATGGGACCAGTGTTGCCTTCTGCAACTGCATCTGGCTTGATCATAGTGAAAGTTCTGTTTGTCGACATTGGTATAATTTTCTACAAATTTATCTCTAACTTTGCGTTCGCCCAAATTTATTTCTGGCCAGCCCATTTTATGACCTCCATCTCTGAATTAAAAGCCCAACTTATTCCTGGTACGAAAGCCGTGATCACTGCCCATTACAATCCGGATTCGGATGCGATTGGTTCGACCCTTGCTTTTCAGGGATATTTAGCGAAAAAAGGCATTCAGGCAACGGTGGCGGTACCCTCTACTGTGTCGGCTAACCTAAAATGGATGCCCGGAGCAGCTGATATTTTGGCTTATGACGAGTTAGTTCACAAGGTACAGATCGACGCGCTAGTCGAAGAAGCAGATTTTATTTTCTGTTTGGATTTCTCTGGCATTCAAAGGCTGCATAATATGGCACCTTTGGTGCGCAAATCGCGAGCAAAGAAGGTGGTGATTGATCACCATTTGGATCCGGAAGACTTTGGCGATTATTATTATCATCGAACGATTGCAGCCTCTACGTGTGAATTAATCTATGATTTAATCCTAGAGTGGGGGGATGAAAGTTTGCTAGACCCATCGATAGGTTCTTGCCTTTACTCAGGCATTATGACGGATACAGGGTCATTCCGGCATCCTAATACGACAGCCCATGTGCACACAGTAGTGGCCGCTCTTATCAGCTTAGGCGTGAATACAAACGAAGTGCATCGCAAGGTATTTGATTCGTCTAGTATCGATCGTTTGAAGTTTATCGGTCATGTTCTAGGCCAAAGAATGGAATACCTACCTGATTATCACCTGTCCTTTATGTGGATTACAGCAGAGGATTTAACAAAATTTAATTCCCAAGCTGGAGATACGGAAGGTATTGTAAATTATGGTTTGCAAATTGCCGGATGTGTTTGGTCAATTCTGATGATCGAGCGTCCAGATGGCGTTAAGCTATCTTTTAGGTCAATTGAACCTTTCGCGGTAAATGAATTTGCTTCGAAATACTTTGAAGGTGGAGGACACAAAAATGCGTCAGGTGGTCGTTTTTCTGCGGGAACTTTAACAGATGCAAAGAAAAAACTAATGGAAGTGTTACCTTTGTATCTTTCTGAAATAAATCGAGTTAAAAATATCTAAAATTTATATCATGCGTAAACAACTAGCAGTAATTTTTGTATCGGCACTAGCACTTGCTTCGTGTAACAAGGTCGAAGTAGTAGAAGGCGTTAAAATTCAAAAACATGAACATGATGACGCTGCCCCTAAGTTAAAAGAGGGGGATATTATCACGTTTGATTTAGTGATCAAAAATGAGGCTGATTCAATCATTAAGGATTCGCGTAAAGAAGGTAAGCCTTTACAAGATATTGTGCCACCTGCGCCAATTCAAGGTGCATTTAAAGGTTCATTCGAGAACGGACTACGTTTATTAGCTGTAGGTGATAGCGCAACGATTTTCGTTTCAGTTGATAGTTTATTTAAAGATGGTCAACAACCGATTCCTCCTTTCTTGAAGCGTGGAACAGATATTCGTTTCATCGTAAAGATCAAGAAATCTCAAACACGTGCAGAATTTGAGAAAGAAATGAGAAAGTTAGCGGATGAGCAAATTGGAAAAGATAGCAAATCAATTGATGCATACATCGCCAGCTCTGGTAAGAAATTTACTAAAACCGCTTCAGGTCTTTATGTTGCTATTTCTAACCCAGGTGCAGGTGAAAGTCCTAAAATGGAAGAATCATGGGAAGTAAATTATATTGGTTCTTTTTTAGATGGCAAAGAATTTGATAAAGGGGCTGCTGTGACTTTACCTCCAGTGGGTCAATTAGTTCCAGGATTTAATGAAGCGATGATGCTATTGAAAAAAGGGGGAAAAGGTACATTTATTATTCCTTCCTCTTTAGGATATGGTATACAAGGTGCACCTCCACGTATTCCTGCAGATGCTATTTTAGTATTTGAATTAGAAATATTGTCTAAGAAATAATTGAATGAAAGTTTTCGGATTCTTATTTGTTGCCTTTTTTACGTTTTCCTGTCTATCTGATATTGCATTAGAAGATGATGTGAAGGCGAGTGAAAATGAAAAACAGATTTTAGCCTATTTTACTTCTCAAAGTCAAAATCCAACCGCCTTGGCGAATGGAGGCTATTATTTTATTACCAAGTCGAATCCTTCAGGAGAATTAGCGACTAGAGGTGACTCCCTTTTTGTGCATTATGAGTTTTCGAACCTGGCAACAGGTAAGGTGCTAGATAGTACAAATAGAGCGGCTAATTCTCCTTATTTCTTTCGCTATGGTTTTGGAAACCCCATTTTTGTCAATTTAATGTCTGCCTTGCGAGAGGGAGAACAAGCAACACTCGTATTACCTGGGACTGCGCAAGCTTTTCCCGATTTGCCTGCATACACCCCTTTAATGGTGAAAGTGAAGTCATATGTTGTTCGTACACAAGATGATTTGATTCGTGAATTCATCACCCAGTATAAGTATTCTGTGACGGAAGCCCAAACGGATGGTTTGCGCTATATTCGTTTAAATGCGGGTACTGGCGAAATTCCAGCAAAAGGGAAAATCGTAAAAGTTAAATACACAGGTCGCTTTTTAAATACCAAGGCTTTTGACGGAAATATGTCTCGTTCCGATAGTTTAAGTGTAACAATCGGTGGAACAGAAACAGTCAAAGGTTTCCAGCAGGGTATTGAGAAAATGCGTCTAGGAGAAAAAGCAGTACTTATTTTCCCTTCCTCTTTAGGATATGGAGCTGCTGGTAATGCGAGCATTCCTGGAAACACCCCTTTATTTTTCGAAGTTTATATAGCTAAAATTCAATAAGTATGTTTAAGTATATCTTTTTCATTTTTTCATTTTTTGTGGTTTTATCTAGTTGTTCCGTTGAAAATGTTGCCGAACAAGAGCAACTTAATGACGAAGCAGAAATTCAAAACTATATCACTCAAGCTAAATTAGTGAATATGTTGAAGACGGCAGATGGGATGTATTATTCCATTAAGCCATCCGGAGTGACTAAAGTAGCTGTTGCGAATGATTTAGTCACGTTAAGCTATAAGCTTTATCTGCTGGATGGTACCTTAGTTGATTCGACTAATGCACCTGCTAAGCAGTTTAAATCCATCGTATATGGAGTATCTCAAACCATTTTTACTCCTATCATTCAATTGATGAAGGAGGGGGACAAGGGGACATTTTTATTGCCATCCAGCTTGGGTTTTGGATCTACTTCAATTGGAAATGTTCCTGCCAATGCATCACTAAGAGCAGAAGTAGAAGTTGTCTCTATTCGCAATGAAACAGAACAGATTACAGACATGAAAAACCTATATGGTTTTAAAAAACCAGAAATGACAAGCTCTGGTATGGTTTTTGAGAAAACCCTTGAATCAACCACCGAAACGGCTTTAGTAAGTACAGGTAAAACAGTGACTGTAAAGTATCTAGGTAGATTAGGTTATGGAACGGTAAAAGTAGATGCGACTACCAATAAATTAGTTTTTGATTCTAAGTTTGGTGAGGGGCAATTTGCCTTTATTACTGGTACAAGTCAGGTGATTAAAGGTTTTGAAGAGGCTGTCTTAAAAATGAAATTAAATGAGAAGGCGAAAATTATATTGCCAAGTAGCATCGCCTATGGTGCGAATGGCAATGCCACTATACCGGGCTATTCTCCATTATACTTTGAAATTGAAGTAGTTTTCGTGCAATAATGCTCCCAGTTCTCTATTTAGCTACCCAAAACAAGCACAAAGTAGAAGAACTGAGTGCTTTGTTGCAGGATAATTTCGTTATTCGTGATTTAAGTACACTATCGCTCTCGGAGGAGATTCCTGAAACCGGGAATACGCTTGAGGAAAATTCCCTTCAAAAAGCGCGCTATATAGCGGAAAAATTTCAAGTTACTTGCTTAGCTGATGACTCCGGATTAGAGGTAGAGGCATTAGATGGAGCACCTGGCGTCTTTTCCGCACGCTATGCGGGAGAACCGAAGAACGATCAAGCGAACCTTCACTTATTGCTTACTAACCTTTCTGGAATAACGAATCGGCGAGCACGCTTTGTAACGGTATTGACCTATTATGCTAATGGCTCCTATACTTCCTTCGAAGGGGAGATTCAAGGCAACATTGTAGAGGTACCTAGGGGAACTCAGGGTTTTGGTTATGATCCTATTTTTCAGCCTGAAAACGAGACGCGTACTTTCGCCGAAATGAGCTTAGCCGAAAAAAACCTGATTGCACATCGGGCTCGAGCTTTGGAGAAATTCAAAAATTACTTAGACAAAACATAGAAATGTGCCTTCGGATAGCTAAATATTAGCCTAGCTTGCTATTTTTGTAGTGTTTGCATAGTAAAATCCCTACCATGAAAGTAAAATTCAGCTTATTGCTGGCATTTTTCTTATACTTTACGGTTATTCCCTCTTTTGGTCAATTTGTGATTAAAGGACGAGTTTCCGATGCGAAGAATGGGGATCCAATTCCATTTGCTTCAGTGGGTTTAGTAGGGGTTAGTCAAGGAGCTACCACTAATTTTCAAGGCGAGTTTACGTTAAACTCTAAATATTCAGCCGATAGTCTTTTTGCCTCCTTTGTAGGCTATAAAAAGCGCGTCAAGAAAATAACACGGGGCTCTAAATTGCAAGAAATTGACTTCCAGTTAGAACCTACTGGTCGCGAAATGGCGGAGGTAATTGTCTACTCTGGAGAAAATCCAGCCTTTAAGATTCTGCGTGGCGTTATTCGCAACCGCGAAAAGAACGATCGTTCTAAGCTTACGGCATACGAATATGATTCTTATGCCAAGATGGAACTCGATGTAGATAATATCTCGGAGAAATTCAAGGAAAAGAAAGTGATGAAAGACATCGCTCAGGCTATTAAGAAATTTGAAAAAATAGCTGGAGAGGATGGAAAGCTAGTTATTCCTACCTACATCTCGGAATCTGTAGGGAAGTTTTATTATTTAGAAAGTCCTCAACGAAAAAAGGAGATAATTTCTAAGACAAACATAAAGGGAGTTGGAGTTAAGGACGGTTCCTTAATTTCACAACTAGTTGGAGGAAATTTAGTGGCTAATTATAATTTCTATCAAAACTATGTCGGCTTCTTTGGAAAGGATTTTGCAAGTCCCATTGGAGATAATTGGAAAGGAAGTTATAGTTTCTTTTTAGGGGACACGGTGAATGTGGATGGCCACGTATGCTATCAGATGGATTTCGATCCTAAAAATCCGATGGACTTGGTATTCCGAGGCCAAATGTGGATAGACACGACCTCCTTTGCCTTGGTGCAAATTGATGCGGCGGTGGAAAAAGGGGCTAATTTAAACTTTATCGATAAGATCAAGATCTCACAAGAATTAGAACAAACTAGCTCAGGGGCTTGGTTACCAGCAAGAACTCGATTTCTGATCGATTTGGAAGAACTAACCAAAGGAAGCGCTGGGATGTTATTGAAAATGTACATCTCCAATAAGGATTTTGTGGTGAATAAACCCCGTGAATTAGGCTTTTATGATTTAACTACTGAGGTAGCCGAGGATGCTATGCAACCTAATCAGGAATTTTGGAAAAATGCGCGCCATGAACCACTAAGTACGCAAGATTTGATGGCTTCTGCATTGATTGATTCAGTGAAGAATCTTCCGATTGTTCGAACCTATGTGGAAATCGCCGAGATTATTTTGAGTGGATATAAGAAATTTAATGATATTGAGGTAGGTCCTTATGTTTCAAGTTTTGCCGTAAATAAAGTGGAAGGTGCACGTGTTCGATTAGGTTTTAGAACCAATGCTAACTTTGATAAACATTGGATTTTACGTGGCAATGTAGGTTTTGGAACAAAGGATTTAGTACCTAAATATTCAGCTGAAGTTAATTACCTCTTCTCTAAAAAGAAGTGGACTGTGGCTGGAATCAGACATTCTTATGATATTGAGCGCGTAGGTTTAACGCCAGAATTAATTGGAGACAATAAATTATTCTATGCTTTCACGCGCTGGGGTGCTTTTTCAGGGGCTTTCTTTCGACGCGAATCAGAAGCCTTTTTTTCCTCTGAGCTTTCCAAAGGTTTTACGGTAACGACTTCTTTGAATACCCGTTCATTTGATCCTTTATTCCGTTTTCAATATCGTTTAAATCCAGAATTAGGGCGTGCATCTGCCGTCCAGGATTATTTCCAAGAAACCTTTGCAACGCTAGAAATACGGTTCGCTAAAAACGAGACGTTCATTATGAATGGAAATGAGCGAATTACCTTAGCTACTAAGCGTATACCCGTCATTACATTGAAATACCAGCACGGATTTAAAGGATTCCTAGGAGGAGATTTTACGTATGACCGCGTGACCTTGAAAGCCTACCAAACCTTCCGATTAGGTACCTTAGGTCGTTCTGATTATACCTTTTCGGCGGGCTATACCCCATCTAATTTGCCTGCACCACTTTTATTTCCGCACTTAGGAAATGAGACTTTCTTCTTTATACGTTCGGCTTATTCAACCATGAATTATTTTGAATTTGTAAGTGATCAGTATGCCTCCATTCAATACAATCATAATTTTGATGGATTATTGTTTAACCGTATTCCTTTAATTAAGAAATTAAAATGGCGTTTAATTGCTTCAGCAAATATCTTAATGGGTAGTCAACGCTCTGAAAATCGCGATATCATGAAGGATGTGAATAATCCTTTACGTTCCAAATTCTTAGATCAATACACGTTTGATTCATTGGATCCGAACAAGCCGTTTGCTGAAGTTGGTTATGGTATCGATAACATATTCAAGATTTTACGTATTCAAGCTTTTCATCGCTTAACCTATTTGGATCATGGAAATCCGCAACGATTTAGATTAATGGCTTCGGTTAATTTCTCTTTTTAGAACATTACAAAGACGAAAGTTTAAACATTTCAAGAATGTTTTTGATCTATTTGATTTCATAAACTCGTCGCCCTATATTTACGCGGTTACAACCATTCTACTATGCTATTCATACTTGTGGGCCTATCTATACTAAGCTACCTGTTGGGCTCTATCCCTACAGCGATTTGGTATGCAGATCGCTACCACGGCATTGATATTCGCCAGCATGGAAGTGGTAATGCAGGGGCAACCAATACGTTTCGCGTATTGGGTAAAAAAGCGGGTTCAATCGTTTTATTTGTGGATGCCTTGAAGGGTTTTGCCGCAGCTAGTTTGGCCACTATACTTTATACATTTGGATTAGTGGATTGGGAATCGTGTGTGACCCTAAAGATATTGTTTGGTTTCTTAGCCATCATTGGTCATTTATTACCTGTCTTCTGTGATTTCAAAGGCGGAAAAGGAGTAGCAACAACCTTAGGGATGGTCATAGCTTTGCATCCTCAAGCTGCCTTTGCAAGCAGCCTTGTTTTCTTAGTCGTTTTTGCGATTTCACATTATGTTTCTTTGGGTTCGATGATAACTTCGTTAGTCTTTCCTTTATTGCTTCAATTTGGGGTATTTGGGAAGGAATTACCCATTTTGATTTATTTCGGATTCATCATTTCCTTTTTAGTGATTTTTACACACCGTAAAAATATTGGACGAATCATTTCAGGAACGGAAAATCGGATGTATCTTATTCCTCGAAAAGGACGTTTATAGCCTTTCTATCTTCATTTATTATGCAATCAACACACGAATTTATTGCCGCTCACAAGGATCGGTTTTTGGCGGAGCTTTTAGACTTATTACGTATACCTTCGATTTCAGCAGACCCAGCCTATGCACCCGATGTGCGTAAGGCCGCGGAATGGGTAGCCAACAATTTGCGTCAGGCAGGAGCAGATCAGGTAAGATTAGAAGAAACACCAGGCTATCCGATTGTGTATGGCGAAAAAATGGTGGATTCTGCAGCGCCTACGGTTTTAGTCTATGGGCATTATGATGTGCAGCCCGCGGATCCTTTGGAGCTTTGGGATAATCCTCCCTTCGAACCTGTGATTAAAGACGACGTGATTTATGCTCGGGGTGCTTGTGACGATAAAGGTCAGGTCTTTATGCATTTGAAAGCATTTGAAGCGATGTTAGCCTCGGGTGAGCTTGCTTGTAATGTGAAATTCATGATTGAGGGGGAAGAAGAAGTGGGGTCGGATAATTTAGGCAACTTCGTCGAAGCGAATAAAGACTTGCTAAAGGCAGATGTAATTTTGATTTCGGATACGGCCATTATTGCAAATGACATTCCGTCCATCGATGTGGGATTGCGCGGATTGAGTTATATGGAAGTGGAAGTGCAGGGGCCAAACCGCGATTTGCATTCTGGTGTGTATGGCGGTGCAGTGGCTAATCCAATTAATATTTTATGCCAAATGATTGCCTCGATGCACGATGAATTCAATCACATCACCATCCCAGGTTTTTACGACGGGGTAATGGAAGTGAGCGCGGCGGACAGAACAGCGATGGCGCAGACACCTTTTGATTTAGAGGCTTACCAAAACGATTTAGGCATTGATACCGTTTACGGCGAAAAAGGATTTACTACCATAGAGCGAGCATCCATTCGCCCTACGTTAGATGTGAATGGGATTTGGGGAGGTTATACAGGCGAAGGAGCAAAGACGGTTTTACCGTCAAAGGCTTATGCTAAAATCTCCATGCGCCTAGTGCCTAATCAGTCTTCGGCAGAAATTACTCGTTTATTTACGGAACACTTTAAGGCGATTGCACCTAAAGGGGTGAAGGTAAAAGTAACAGCTCACCACGGCGGAGAAGGTTATTTGATGCCCACAGATAGCATTGCTTTTCAGGCTGCATCAGATGCGTTGGCTACTACGTTTGGGAAACAACCGGTACCTACCCGTGGTGGAGGAAGTATTCCGATTGTAGCCTTGTTCGAAAAGGAATTAGGGATCAAGTCGATTTTGATGGGCTTTGGCCTTGATTCAGACGCCATTCACTCTCCTAATGAGCATTATGGACTATTTAATTTTTACAAAGGGATAGAAACAATTCCTCATTTCTTCACAAACTTCGCAGCATTATCGAAATAAAATGGCTGAAAATCTAAGTGCTTTAGCAACAGAATCTACCTCTACTTATGACAATTTAGAGCAGCAATCGGTAGATACGATCTTGCGTCAAATTAATGCGGAGGACAAAACGGTTCCTTTAGCGGTAGAGAAAATAATTCCCTCGATTGAGGCATTAGTACATGAAATCGTCAAGCGAATGAAGCAAGGCGGTCGTCTATTTTACATTGGTGCCGGAACTTCTGGACGCTTAGGCGTAGTCGATGCGTCTGAATGCCCACCCACCTATGGCGTGCCTCACGACTGGGTTATCGGCTTAATTGCCGGCGGTGATTCTGCGATTCGCAAGGCGGTAGAGAATGCGGAAGATGATGAAAAACAAGCTTGGTTAGATATGGAAGCCTATGGTATCGACGAAATGGATACGGTAGTAGGTATCGCTGCTTCAGGTAGAACACCCTATGTTATCGGAGGTTTACGCGATGCAAACGCACGCGGAATTCTAACGGGTTGCATCGTCTGCAATGCAGGTAGTACGGTGGCAGCTGAAGCGAAATATCCTATAGAAGTGGTGGTGGGTCCTGAGTATGTTACAGGAAGCACCAGAATGAAGTCTGGAACGGCCCAAAAACTCGTATTAAATATGTTATCCACCGCCGTCATGATTCAATTAGGTCGTGTAAGGGGGAACAAAATGGTGGATATGCAGTTAAGTAATCACAAATTAGTCTTGCGTGCCATTCGAATGGTTCGCGAAGCGACGGGTGTAAGTGATGAGTTAGCAGCGGAACTTTTGGAAAAACATGGCAGTGTTAGAAATGCCGTAGATGCAATTCAGACAAAATAAATTGGGATTATAGCGCTTTAATCCCTTAATTTGTATAATTAATAATCAAATACCTCTTATGAAAAACATAACGAAACTTATTTTAACGTTCGTGTTCGGAACAATGGCTTTGGGCTTTGAAGCAAAAGCAGAAGATTTTCCAGCAGATATCAAACCTTTAATGACCAAATATGCTTGCTCCGCATGTCACAAAGTAGATGCACGTTTAGTAGGCCCAGCCTATAAAGATGTAGCAAAGAAGAAATATTCAGTAGATAAGATTGTCGCTTTAATAGGAAAGCCACAGCCATCTAACTGGCCAGGTTATCCTCCAATGGCGCCAATGACTGTACCTAAAGAGGATGCAGTTAAATTAGCGAAGTACATTAATTCGTTGAAATAATTGATCTTATAGTATAAAAAAAAGCCCTCGATTATCGAGGGCTTTTTTTATTTATAGGGCTTTCAGCATCCAGATATCGCAACCGCAATGTCCACTATTTCCCAAGGGATTTTCAAGTGGCTTGAAGCCCACCTTTTCATAGATTGAAACCGCTTTTGCAAGTTCAGGCATTGATTCAAGGTAGACTTGGTTATACCCATTTTCTTTAGCCCAACTCAGAGAAATCTCCATCAGTTGCTTACCTAAGCCGGTTCCTCTTGCTTCTTTCGAAACATATAGTTTAACGAGTTCACACGTTCCGTCCGGTAAATTATCTGTAGGAAAGATCCCACATCCGCCCACGACAACTTCGTCTATTGTAGCAACATAATAAAAGGAACCCGGGGTACGGAACAATTCATACAACGCATCCGTGGTAGGGTCAAAATAGACCGTTCCCGGCTTATTTGCGCCAAATTCCGCCAATGCTGTACGAATTACCTTCGCCAGTGCTTGATTGTCTCCGGGTTCGATGGGCCGAATTTGCATGTTGATTATTTTGCGGCTTTCTTCGCAGCTGGCTTCTTTTCTGCCTTTTCAGCCGGAGCAGCTTTCTCTGCCTTAGGAGCCTTTTCTGCTTTCGCTGCTACAGGAAATAATTCAGGCGCGTTTGCTACCAAAATTAAGTACCAGCTTAAGATTTTTTTGATATCTGACGCGAATACGCGGTCTGTATCGTAGTTAGCAACTACCGTAGCTAAGGTGCTAAACAATTCAGCATCACTCGCTTTCTTCGCTTCGATAGGTAAAACACCATTGAATTTAGCGTGGATTTGCAAGAACAAATCTGCCAAAGGTAAAGTGCTATCTTGGTGATCGTCTAAGTACAAAGAGATGTCTTTTAACACGGAAATACGTGTTTGGCCACTAACGACTGATTTTTGTTTCGCAGCGTCCAAAGTCTCCACAATCACACCCGTGCGCGTCGGTTTTAACACTTTGTACAATCCACTTTTTCCCGAGATATGGGCAACTTCATTCAATAAATCCATGTTTTTTAGCTTGTTATGGGGGCAAAATTAGTACTATTTCCCTATTCTGTAAGGGGATGTTTGAATTAATTCGTTGATAGAGGCCAAAATATCCTCCCGACCCACATGCTTCTCAGCCGATGTAATAAATAGAGGAGGCAATTCATCCCACATGTCTAAAAGGAAGTTTTTATATACCTCAACACTCTCATTTACCTGCTTTTGGGACAATTTATCCGCTTTTGTAAACACGATATAAAATGGAATTTCATCCTCCACCATCCGACTCATAAACTCAATATCCACCGCCTGAGGCTTCAAACGAATATCCAATAACACAAATAAACAAGTCAAATTCTCCCGATGGATCAAATAATCAAAGATCATTTTCTCAAACTCCTTCCTTTTCTCCTTACTGACTTTGGCAAAACCATAACCCGGCAAATCCACTAAATACCACTTATCATCAATGATAAAGTGATTAATCAATTGCGTTTTACCTGGTGTCTGCGATGTTTTCGCTAAACCTTTATGAAAGGTCAACGAATTAATCAGAGACGATTTTCCCACATTCGAACGGCCAATAAAGGCAAATTCAGGAAATCTCGCAGGAGGGCAATTCTTAAAATCGGTGTTACTGGTAACGAATTTAGCGTTAATCTGAGCCATAGGGCGGGTGATGATGAAGGACAAAGGTAAGGAAAATAGTCGCTAGTCGCTAGTCGCTAGTCGCTAGTCGCTAGTCGCTAGTCGCTAGTCGCTAGTCGCTAGTCGCTAGTCGCTAGTCGCTAGTCGATAGTCGATAGTCGATAGTCGATAGTCGATAGTCGATAGTCGATAGTCGATAGTCGATAGTCGATAGAAAAATAGAATACAAGTTAGTAGATAGGAATTGGTTAAGCAAAATTTAAACTTGGGTTGTTTCAAAATCGATGATTATGAAAATTAGAACTTTTGAGGATTTGTTAGTTTGGCAAAAAGCCATCACACATACCATAGAAATTTATAAAAGGTTTCACTTAGTTTCTGATTTCGGTTTTAAGAATCAGATTCAACGGGCATCAATATCAATTTCGAATAATATAGCTGAGGGTTTTGAACGTGGATCTGATCGTGATTTTAGACGCTTTTTGTTTATTGCTCAAGGTTCGTGCAGTGAAGTTAAATCTATGATTTTCATAGCGTTCAAGTTGAAATATATAAGTCAAGACGAATTTGACATTATATATGCTCAATTGACTGAAATTGGCAGAATGCTTTTTGGTTTAATGAAAACACTTAATGGACAAGATATTAGAAAATACAGGGCTGACTAGTGACTCTCGACTAGCGACTAGCGACTATCGACTCTCGACTAGTGACTAGCGACTAGCGACTAGCGACTAGTGACTAGTGACTATCGACTAGTGACTATTTTTTCCTTACCTTTGTACGCTTATGGAAAAACTACAAAACGATCTTCTTCTTCGTGCTGCGCAGGGTCTGCCTGTGGAGCGAATCCCGGTTTGGGTGATGCGTCAGGCGGGGAGGATTTTACCTGAATATAGGGCCGTGCGTGCTAAGGCGGGGTCATTTATTGGCTTGGCGACGCATCCAGAGATGGCGGCGGAGGTGACGATTCAGCCGGTGACGCGTTTTGGGGTGGATGCGGCGATTATTTTTTCGGATATTTTAGTGGTGCCGGAGGCGATGGGTTTGCCGTATGTGATGGAGGAGCAGAAGGGTCCGGTTTTTCCGGAGGTGATTCGGTCGAAGGCAGATTTGGCGAAGATCCGGGATGCGAATCCGGAGGAGGATTTGAAGTATGTATTAGATGCGATTAAGATTGTGAAGAGTGAGTTAGCTGGTAAGGTTCCGTTGATTGGTTTTGCGGGTGCGCCGTTCACGATCTTCTGTTATATGGTGGAGGGAAAAGGGTCGAAGACTTTTTCGCAGGCCAAAAAGATGTTGTATGCGGAGCCTGAATTGGCTCATGCTTTGTTGCAAAAGATTACGGATTCAACAATTTCGTATTTGAAGGCGCAGGTAACGGCTGGGGCTAATTTAGTCCAAATCTTTGATTCCTGGGCTGGGATTTTATCGCCAGCGCAGTATTCGGTGTTTTCAACTCCTTATTTAAAGCAGATTTGTGATGCGGTGACGGAGGTTCCGGTAACGCTTTTTGCTAAAGGTGCATTCTTCGCTCGCGAGGAGATGGCTGCATTGAATTGTGCAACGATTGGTTTGGATTGGAATATGGATATTGCTGAATCCCGTCGCTTAGTGGGTCCTAACAAAACATTGCAAGGAAATTTAGATCCTTGTGCTTTGTATGGAGATTTTAAGACGGTGGAAGCGGAGACCAAGAAGATGATCGATCAATTCGGGACGCAGCGCTATATTGCGAACTTAGGTCATGGCGTTTATCCAGATATTGATCCTGATAAGGTTCAGTGTTTTGTGGATACCGTTCAGAACTATAAATAAAAAAAGCCCTGAGAGTTCAGGTTTTTTTTTATTTTGCTGAATAGTTAGGCGCTTCTTTCGAGATGCTCACATCGTGTGGGTGACTTTCTTTCACACCTGCTGAGGTGATTTTCACGAACTTCGCTTGTTGCATTACTTCGATAGATGATGCCCCGCAGTAGCCCATTCCGGCTTTTAGTCCGCCGACCATTTGGTATAAGATCTCCGTCACAGAACCTTTGAAAGGTACGCGACCTACGATTCCTTCCGGAACTAACTTTTTGATATCATCCTCCGCGTCTTGGAAGTAGCGATCTTTTGATCCATCTTCCATGGCCTCCAAGGAGCCCATTCCGCGGTATGATTTAAATTTACGTCCTTCCAAAATGATCATCTCACCTGGTGCTTCGTCTGTTCCAGCTAGAAGAGAACCGATCATGACAGTGCTTGCGCCGCCTGCGATGGCTTTGGCCACATCACCAGAGTAACGGATACCACCGTCAGCAATGACTGGGACATCGTATTTTTGTAAAGCTTTGGCAGCTTCATAAACGGCTGTCAATTGTGGCATACCCACACCTGCGATGATACGGGTGGTGCAAATACTGCCTGGACCTACACCCACTTTCACGGCGTCCGCTCCTGCTTCTGCTAAAGCAACGGCTGCTTCGCCTGTGGCGATGTTTCCGACGATAACGTCCAAGGTAGGGAATGCTTTCTTTACTGATTTTAAAGCGTCGATTACTCCTTTAGAGTGTCCGTGCGCGGTATCGATACTGATCACGTCGACGCCTACTTGAACTAAAGCTTGCACGCGGTCTAATAAATCGGGTGTTACACCTACGGCGGCACCTACGCGAAGGCGGCCTAGGGAATCTTTCGATGCCAACGGGTGTGACTTGCGTTTTAATATATCCTTATAAGTAATTAAACCAATCAACTTTCCATTCTGGTCGATGATGGGTAATTTTTCGATTTTGAATTCTTGTAAAATGCTTTCGGCCTCTTCCATGCTGATTCCTTCTTTGGCCGTAATCAAATTATCCTTCGTCATGATCTCATTCACGGGACGAGCAGTTTGTTTTTGGAAACGTAAATCACGGTTCGTCAAAATTCCCACTAATTTCCCGTCATTATCGATCACCGGGATGCCACCAATCTTGAATTCCTTCATGATGCGTTGTGCGTCGCCTAAAGTAGCGTTGTTTTTCAACGTCACCGGATCGATGACCATCCCTGATTCAGAACGCTTTACCTTCCGAACTTGAGCCGCTTGCTGTGCAATCGTCATGTTCTTATGGATAATTCCGATGCCACCTTCCTGCGCTAATGCAATCGCTAATTCGGACTCCGTTACCGTGTCCATCGCAGCGGAAACGATTGGAATATTTAACCAAATGTTGCGTGTAAGGCGTGATGAGGTACTTACTTCGCGGGGTAAAACCTCGGAATAAGCGGGAAGCAAAAGCACGTCGTCGTACGTTAAGGCTTCAAAAAGAAATTTGGTGGAATCAAGCATAGCAAATAATTTGAACCGGGTGTGGAATGAGTGCCCTTATTTGCAGGACAAAATTACACGAAATTTCTCAAATATTTCAATCCTTTTATGAATTTTTCTCTCAGATTTAGATTTTTAGCTGTAAATTGCGCCTTGAATTTTAAGCCTTCGTAATGAACTATCAACCTCAGGATTTTCTTCCTATTTTTGTTCAGCTTGCAGCTGCTTTGGCATTTATCGTCGCTACGATGTTAGCCACTCACGCATTAGGTCCTAAAAGACATTCTAAAGCGAAAGATGATACTTTCGAATGCGGGATTGAATCGATCGGTGATGCGCGTACTCCTATCTCAGTTAAGTATTTTCTAGTAGCCATTCTTTTTGTGCTATTCGATATAGAAATCGTCTTCATGTATCCATGGGCAGTGAACTTCAAAGAATTGTCTTGGAATGGATTTTATGAAATGTTAGTATTCATGGGCTTGCTTCTAGTAGGCTTCTTATACGTATTGAAAAAAGGAATTTTAAAGTGGGAGAAATAATGAGTGATTCAACAGTTCAAGTAGCTGAAGCGCCTCCAGGAGTAGAGGGAGCTGGTTTTTTTGCAACATCTTTAGATAGTTTAGTGGGTTTAGCTCGGGCTAATTCACTTTGGCCTTTACCTTTCGCCACCTCCTGCTGTGGTATTGAGTTTATGTCTACGATGGCATCTCACTATGATATTGGTCGTTTTGGTGCGGAACGTTTAAGTTTCTCTGCACGTCAAGCGGACGTTTTAATGGTGATGGGAACGATCTCTAAGAAGATGGCACCAGTTGTAAAACAGGTTTATCTCCAAATGGCTGAGCCACGTTGGGTATTATCTGTAGGGGCTTGTGCTTGTTCAGGCGGTATTTTTGATACGTATTCTGTTCTGCAAGGAATTGATCGTATCATCCCAGTTGACGTATATGTGCCAGGTTGCCCGCCACGTCCGGAGCAAATTTTGGATGGCTTTATGCAGATTCAAGAATTAGCGAAGAAGGAAACAACACGCAGACGTAACGAACCAGAATACAAGGCTTTATTAGCTTCTTACGGAATCGAATAATTATGAACGATAAGATAATCGAAGCGCTTCTAGCGCAGTTTGGTGAGGAGGGTGTTTATGGAATAGGGGAGTCACACGGCATTTTGCAGGTGACCACGGAAGTAGAGAATATCGTTCCGATGATTCACTTTTTGTATGCTCATCCGGTATTTAAATTTCAATTTTTGACGGATTTGGCTGGAATTCATTTTCCGGAGGCTAAAGGTCAAGAACTAGGAGTGATCTACCACTTGCACAGTTTGGAAAATAACGTACGTCTTTGGATTAAGGCCTATGCGCCTATCGAAGCACCTAATTTCCCGACGATCACTGGCCTTTTTGCTACGGCAAACTGGATGGAGCGCGAGGCGTTTGATTTTTATGGTATCATCTTTGACGGTCACCCTAACTTGACCCGTATCCTGAATATGGACGAGATGGATTATCACCCGATGCGTAAAGAATATCCGTTAGAGGATGCGACGCGTCACGATAAGATTGATGAATTGTTTGGACGATAATAAAGAGACATGTCTGAAATAGCTTTAGTAAACAGCCCTAATGTAGGATTAGATAAAACACAAAAAGGGGGACCTTATGTGAATGAATTATCTACGTTAAACTTAGGTCCTACGCACCCAGCAACGCACGGTATCTTCCAAAACATCTTAACGATGGACGGAGAAACGATTGTAGACGCGGAGCAAACAGTGGGTTATATCCACCGGGCCTTTGAGAAAATCGCAGAACGTCGTCCTTTCTATCAAATCACGACTTTAACTGACCGCATGAACTATTGTTCAGCTCCGATTAACAATATGGGCTGGCACATGACGGTAGAGAAATTGTTAGGCATCGAAGTTCCCAAGCGTGCGCAATACATGCGTGTAATCATGATGGAACTGGCACGTCTAACAGACCACATTGTTTGTAATTCGATCCTAGCGGTAGATACCGGAGCTTTAACTGGTTTCTTGTATGTCTACCAATGGAGAGAGTTCATCTACGAGATTTATGAGGAGATGTGCGGTGCACGTCTTACGACAAATATGGGTCGTTTCGGTGGTATGGAGCGTGATTTTACGCCTGTAGCGATCGAGAAAATCCAAAAATTATTAAAAGAACTTCCAGCTGCCTTGAAGGAATTCGAAGGCTTGGTGATGCGTAACCGTATTTTTATGGACCGTACCCAAAACGTAGGGGGCATTTCTGCTGAGCGTGCATTAAACTATGGATTTACAGGTCCTAATTTACGTGCTGCAGGTGTGGATTACGATGTACGTTCATTGAACCCGTATTCATCTTACGAAGATTTCGAATTTGATGTGCCGGTAGGAACGAAAGGTGATACCTACGATCGTTTCTTAGTGCGTGAAGAGGAGATGTGGCAAAGTTTGCGCATCATCCAACAAGCGATGGACAACCTTCCTGAAGGTCCATATCACGCAGATGCGCCGCATTATTATTTACCAGATAAACAAGACGTCTACCACAACATGGAGGCTTTGATCTACCACTTCAAAATTGTGATGGGAGAGATCGACGCACCGGTGGGTGAGGTTTACCATTCAGTAGAAGGCGGAAACGGGGAATTAGGTTTCCACTTAGTTTCTGACGGGGGTCGTACCCCTTACCGTTTGAAATTCCGTCGTCCCGGATTTATATATTACCAGGCTTTCCCAGAGATGATCAAGGGAACCACCCTTTCAGATGCGATCGTAACGATGTCATCGATGAACGTAATTGCAGGAGAGTTAGATACTTAAGACATGAGCAAGATTGTTTTCCCAGCAGAAACGCTGGAATTAGTGAAAAAGATTATCGCCCGCTATCCCGAAGGGAAGCAGAAGTCGGCCATTTTACCGATCCTTCACTTAGCGCAAGCGGAGTGGAAGTGGTGCTCGCCAGAGGTAATGGATTATGTAGGAACCCTTATGTCCATCAGCCCCATCGAGGTATACGAAGTGGCGTCTTTCTATACGATGTTCCACTTGGAGCCGGTAGGTGAGCACGTAATTGAGTATTGCCGTACGGGTCCTTGTTGCTTAATGGGTGGCGTAGAAGTATACGATCACTTGAAGAAACGTTTGAAGATTAATACGGGCGAAACGACGAAAGATGGCAAGTTTACCATTAAAGAAGTCGAGTGTTTAGCCGCTTGTGGTTGGGGTCCTGTATTCCAAATCCGCGAAAAATACTACATGCACCTAACAAACGAAAAGGTGGATCAAATTATAGATGAATTGAGCAAATAAGGCCTAGGATGAAGATATTAACCGAACATATAGACGTACCTAACATCGACACAATAGACGTGTTCATGAAGCATGGTGGGTATTCAGCGGTCAAAAAAGCACTTAAGAAAATGAGCCCTGACGAGGTAACCGAAGAGGTGAAGAAGTCAGGTCTTCGTGGCCGCGGAGGCGCAGGTTTCCCAATGGGCATGAAGTGGTCATTCTTAGCTAAACCAGAGGGTGTTCCTCGTTATTTAGTGTGTAATGCGGACGAATCAGAGCCTGGTACGTTCAAGGATCACTATTTGATGTGGAAATCTCCACATACTTTAATCGAGGGAATGATCGTTTCTTCGTTCGCTCTTGGGGCAAATACTTCGTACATCTACGTACGTGGTGAGTTAATGTATGTGATTGCTATTTTAGAAAAAGCGATTCAAGAGGCCTATGATAAAGGATTATTAGGCAAGAATATTTTGGGTTCAGGTTACGATCTAGATCTATTTGTTCAGCCTGGTGGTGGAGCTTATATCTGCGGAGAAGAAACCGCTTTGTTAGAATCTTTAGAAGGTAAAAGAGGGAATCCTCGTAATAAGCCACCTTTCCCAGCGGTGAAAGGTTTATGGCAATGTCCTACGGTAGTGAATAACGTAGAATCTATCGCAGCCACTTCATGGATCGTGAATAACGGTGGTGATGCGTATGCGGCGATTGGTGTAGGGCGCAGTACAGGAACGAAATTAATCTCTGCTTCTGGTCATATCAAGAAACCAGGCGTTTACGAGATCCCATTAGGGATTACGGTCGAAGATTTCATCTATTCGGATGAATGGTGCGGCGGTATTCGCGATGGACATAAATTAAAAGCGGTCGTAGCCGGTGGTTCGTCTGTACCTATCTTACCAGCAGAGTTAATCATAACGACAGCGGCAGGAGAGAAACGATTAATGACCTATGAATCTTTATCGGATGGAGGCTTTGTCTCTGGTACGATGTTAGGGTCGGGTGGTTTTGTGGTGATGGACGAGACAGCTTGTATTGTTCACAATACCTTAACTTTTGCGAAGTTCTACCATCATGAGTCGTGTGGACAATGTTCTCCTTGCCGGGAAGGAACGGGTTGGATGGACAAAGTCATTAACCGGATCGAGCACGGTCAAGGCCGCATAGAGGACATCGATTTGTTAGTCGATGTAGCGAAAAAAATTGAAGGAAATACGATATGTCCGTTAGGAGATGCGGCGGCTTGGCCAGTGGCTGCGGCGATTCGCCATTTCCGCGATGAATTCGAGTGGCATATTGAACACCCAGAATTAGCAACAAAACCTGGCGCGGTATTTATGCGTAAGGGGGCTAGTTGGACAAAATAATTTGGCAGAAATTAACGAATATGAAAGTTACGATAGATAATATCACCCTTGAGGTAGAACCAGGAACCACCATCATGCAGGCAGCACGCATGATCGGGCCTGAGGTTGCTCCGCCAGCTATGTGCTATTATGAGCCTTTGAAGGGTTCAGGTGGAAAATGCCGTGCTTGTTTAGTGAAGGTGACGGCGGGTTCTGAAAAAGATCCTCGTCCAATGCCTAAATTAGTTCCAGCTTGCATTACAGCCGTTCAAGACGGGATGATCGTGGAAAATACGGTGAACGAAGACGTGTTAGAAACACGCAAGGGCATCGTAGAATTCTTGTTATTAAATCACCCATTGGATTGCCCAGTGTGTGACCAAGCCGGCGAATGTCACTTGCAAGACTTCTCGTTCGAGCACGGTGTTTCATCGACGCGTACAGTGGAAGAGCGTAATACCTTTGAGCCAACGGATTTAGGTCCAAATATTCAGTTACACATGAACCGTTGCATTTTGTGCTACCGTTGCGTGTATACGGCAGACCAAATCACGGATGGCCGTGTTCATGGGGTCATGAACCGCGGTGATCACGCAGAAATTAGTACCTATATCGAAAAAGCGATTGATAATGACTTCTCTGGTAACGTGATTGATGTGTGTCCGGTGGGCGCTTTGACAGATAAAACGTATCGTTTCAAGAGCCGTGTTTGGTTCTCGAAGCCAGTAGATGCACATTGCGAGTGTAGCAAATGTTCTGGAAAGGCAACGATCTGGTACAAAGGAGAGGAAGTGATTCGCGTGACGGGTCGCAAGAATATGTGGGGCGAAGTAACGGATTTCATTTGTAATGGCTGTCGTTTTGACAAGAAGAAGACGGCTGATTGGGTGATTGAAGGACCGACGAACGTGTCACGTCATTCGGTAATCTCAGCGAATAAATATGGTGCGAATTTGATCAAGCCAGCGTTCCCAGTGTTACAGGCGGCGCGTGATTACAAGCAAATCAATGACGATCGTGACCGTAGTTTTGTAGGCATTCAACCTGCTTTACCTAAATCTAAAAAGAAATAGATGGACTTATTTAATTCAGTTTTTATTGCCAAAGCTTCTTTCATCGGGGTCATCTTCTTGATCACCTTAGGGGTCGCAGCTTATTCAACCTATTTCGAGCGTAAGATCGCGGCCTTCATGCAAGACCGTATTGGACCGGATAGAGCGGGTCCCTTTGGGATTTTGCAGCCTTTAGCGGATGCGGTAAAGATGTTTATGAAGGAGGATTTCATTCCGGCCAACTCAAACAAGTGGTTGTTCATTATGGGCCCTTGCTTGTCCATGTTGACGGCGTTGATGACTTCGGCCGTGGTTCCTTTTGGAGACACGATCACTATGGGTGATGTAACGTTTGACTTGCAGGGTATAGATGTGAACATCGGTATTTTATGGGTATTCGGTATCGTTTCATTAGGGGTTTATGGCATCTTGATCGGTGGCTGGGCATCAAATAATAAGTATTCTTTGTTAGGCGCGATTCGTGCAGCTTCCCAAAACATCTCGTATGAGCTTGCAATGGGCCTTTCCATCATCGCTATTTTGATGATGACCGGATCACTTTCGACTAAAGCCATTGTAGAGGCGCAACAAAACGGTCACTGGAACATTTTGTACCAACCGATGGGCTTTATCATCTTTTTGATTTGTGCCTTTGCGGAATGTAACCGTACTCCTTTTGACTTACCAGAATGTGAGACCGAATTAATCGGGGGATACCATACGGAATACTCTTCCATGAAATTAGGCTTCTATTTGTTCGCGGAATACATCAATATGTTTATTTCGGGAGCGGTGATGGCGACGCTTTATTTTGGCGGTTATGATTATCCAGGTATTGGTTTTGTGACAGAACAATTAGGTGCTACGGCAGCGACGTTGATCGGAGCAGGCGCATTGATTGGAAAGGCTTTGGCCTTCGTATTCATCTTTATGTGGGTGCGCTGGACATTACCTCGTTTCCGTTACGATCAATTGATGGGCTTAGGCTGGTCAGGCTTAATTCCATTAGCCATGTTTAACATCTTAGTAACTGGATTAGGCGTTTTATTAGATCAACAGATTCTGATTGGAATCGGTGGAGTGGTTGTTTTCATCGCGGGAATCGTGGTGTACGATCAATTATTTGTGAAGAAAAAATTAGCATAGCGATATGAAATTAAGTAACCGAACGAAGGTAGTCGAGCAAGGCGAAATGACTTTAGCGGAACGCATGTATCTCCCTGCGATTGTAGGGGGTATGGCGACGACGTTAAAACACTTTTTCTCTAAACCGGTGACTATTCGTTACCCAGAGCAAACGCGTTATTTAGGACCGATTTACCGTGGTCAGCACATCTTGAAGAAGGATGAGCAAGGAGCTGAACGTTGCACGGCTTGTGGTCTTTGTGCCGTAGCTTGTCCAGCGGAGGCCATTTCAATGGTCGCTGAAGAGCGTAAGAAAGGTGAAGAGAAATTGTACCGCGAAGAGAAGTATGCCAAAGTATATGAAATCAACATGCTTCGTTGTATTTTCTGCGGTCTTTGCGAAGAGGCTTGCCCTAAGGAAGCCATCTTCTTACGTCACGATCAAATGGTTCCTGTATTCAGTAGTCGCGATGAGGTGATTTACGGGAAAGATAAATTAGTTGAAAAAATGGACCAACGCTATTTGCGTGAGGGCTGGAAATAAATTCTTATGGAGATTTCTAATATTTGGTATTTTCTTTCAGGTTTAACTTTACTAAGCGCCCTAATGGTCGTTTTAGCGAAGAACCCGATTCACTCAGTTTTGTACTTAGTGTTCACCTTCTTCTGCATCTCAGGTCACTACGTACTTTTGAATGCCCAGTTCTTGATGGCGGTAAACATCATCGTATACGCCGGAGCGATCATGGTTTTATTCCTCTTCGTGATCATGATGTTTGATCTGCGCAAGAACCAACCTGAATCTAAATCAAACTTAACAAAGTTAGCTGGCTCGGTGGTAGCCGGTTCCCTTTTAGTCGTTTTAATCGCTTTAGTGCGTCAAAATAATATGGTTCCGCCTCGAGCATCAGGATTTGCTTCCCAAACAGGTATGGTGGAAACCTTGGGTAAAGTCTTATATTCCGAATACTTATTGCCTTTCGAGCTGGTGTCTATCTTGTTCTTTGTGGCGATGGTGGGAGCGGTGTTATTAGGGAAGAGGGAAGCCGGTGAGCGAAACTTCTAAGCATTTTTAAAAATGCGTGCTATTTCGGTATAAAATTCGAAAATGCGCTGCGCGATATTTTCTTAAATTTCATACCGAATTACCACTTTTAAAAATGCTTTAAATCTTTACTCCCTACTCTATTATCTATACTCTAGTAAAGCATAAAGAATAAAGTTTGTATTAAAAAAGGGAACCTTCGGGTTCCCTTTTTTAATGATTTCGTGAAACATATTTCACATACGTATCCGCGCAGCGGATTCCAACTCTATGCTTTATTCTTTGTGCTCTATGCTTTAAATCTCTACTCTATACTCTCTTATCTCTTAACTTGTTTGTTAAAAACCCCCACCTTCACCCCCAGCGTACCTGCAGCTCTTGACATTCCCGGTGTTTTTTCTTCACCGAATGCGAATCGGTAATTTGCACCGCCAAATACTTTGACATACTTAAACACATTGACTTCAAGATTGATTCCTGGCTGTACACCCAAAGTGCCATCCTCTCTCCTATCATTTCTATTCATTCTCCTTTTCGGTCCAGGTTGAGGAACATAGGCAGGATAGGCAATGTTATCATTCTTTGGCATATCTTCTTGTATACGACCAATCGCTAGTGGAAAGCTTAAATGCATTACTTTGTTTGCCATAGGAGTTACTTCGATAGTTAATGCATTGAAGCGTTGACGATCATCTGGACCCATCATCATCCCATTACGATCATTGCGGCGAGGCATAGAATTGAATGAGGCGATACCTAGGGATAATTTGTTGTTCAAATGTACTTGTAAGCCCATCCCACGTTCTGGGCCTCCTTTGCCAAAAAGAATTTGGGATTGAAATGAAATGCCGAACGAGGTTAGCTTATGCGGCTTGAAAAGAGTTTTCATCTGAGAGGAGGTGTCTTTTCGGATTTTGATTAAGGTTTCTTGGCCAAAGGCTTGGCTAACGGAAATGATGCCAATGAACAGAAATAATGCGAGGCGAATTGAATGTTTCATATTTTGTTTTATTTTTTTACGAATGTACACATTATACCGTTTCAATAAATCCATTTAGATACAAAGGCATTTTTAGAAGATTAAAGGTCCTATTCTATCGATGAAGGGTGGAGGAGGATTCCCCTTAATTGGCTAGATTTGTAAAAATCATCATTGTATGTGGCAGGCTATTAATTATCGGAAAACCAAGCGCACCTTTCAGGTGTTGTTTAACCTGATTCTTTGGGGAATGTGGGTTGGTTTACCTTTATTAAGCCCTGTTCATCAAACGCATGAAGTGGCTCATCCGCATCCTCACGATAATCCGGAATTTTCGGAACATATTTGGGTAGAGTTAATCACGGTGATGCCGTTGTTTTATGTGATAACGCTCGTGTTAATTCCTTATGTATTTAAGAAGAAAGGAATTTGGGTGTTTTTCGCTGTATTGATTGTGACAAATGTTGGATTCTTTTTGTTACAGACATTGTTTCACCATACTTTTTTGGAATTTGAGCATGAACACGGTACGGCTCCGGAGATTTTGGGGGTATTCCCACTCATCATGGTGTCCGCTATTGCTTCTGCTTATGGTTTGTTGTTAGAGTTTTTAGAACAAGATGCCAATAAGGAAGAACAGAAAAATGAGCAATTGAAATCAGAATTGGCTTTTTTACGCTCGCAGATTAGTCCTCATTTTATCTTTAATATCCTGAACAGTATTGTGTATTTGATTCGGACTAAAGCCTTGGAAAAAGCGGAAGATGTAACGATGCGCTTGTCTTCTTTGATGCGCTATATGTTATATGATTCGGATCAAACGATGGTTCCCTTGATGAATGAATTAGCCTATGTGGAGAATTACATTGATCTCCAAAAAATGCGTTTTGACGGTAATGTTGATTTTAATTTCCTAGTGAAGGGAGATGGTGCTGGGCATATGATTGAGCCTATGTTACTGATTCCCTTTGTGGAAAATGCGGTAAAACATGGGGTGGGTTTAGTGGATAAACCTTTTATCTATGTGACTCTTGAGACGACAGAACATGGATTACATTTTCTAGTGAAGAATAAAAAGGGGAAAGAGGAGCAAATATTTAAGGACCCCAGTTCTGGAATTGGTTTGAAGAATGTCAAACGTCGATTGGAATTATTATACCCTAAAAAACACGTATTAACGATTGAAGAGGATGAAGTAAATTTCTCCGTGGAACTAAACCTAACTTTGAAATAAGATGGTAAAAATGAACTGCATTGTCGTGGACGACGAAGTGATGGGCCGTAAATTAATGGAGGAAAATGTAAAGCAAATTCCTTTTTTACATTTGGTAGGATCCTGTTCGAATGCTTTCGAGGCGATGGAATTGCTGCAAAAGGAGCAGGTCGATTTAGTGTTCCTAGATATTCAAATGCCAGGCTTATTAGGGACGTCATTCTTGTCTTCTTTGGCCGTCAAACCGCTCGTAATTTTCGTAACTGCATATGCTAATTATGCGGTAGAAAGTTATAATCTAGATGCGGTTGATTATCTGATGAAACCGGTAAGTCTTGATCGTTTCGCGCTAAGTGTAAACAAGGCGTATCATATTTTTGTAGGTAAAAATGTGGTAGGAAAAGATCCTTTAGAAGATTTCTTTTTTGTGAATGTGGAGTATTCGCTTGTTCGAATTTCAGTACCTAGCGTGACACACATGGAAGGATTGAAAGATTATGTGAAGATTTTCGTGGAGGGGGAGCGCTATCCTATTTTGACCAAACAGACAATGAAAAGTGTCGAGGCTAAAATAATGCCTCATGGTTTTATGCGCGTGCACAAATCGTTCATTGTGAATCTACAGAAGATCGAAACCATAAAGCAACAGCGAATTAAAATTGGGAATTACGAAATAGCGGTTAGCGATTCTCACATTGGAGAATTGATGGAGCGGCTAAACGCTAATAGGCTAGGTTAAGTTGTAGTCCGATGTGAAAGTTTCGGCCGGGAGATGGATTGTAAAAACGTCCACCTGTGGCATTTAAATCTGGACCTGAAGAATAGCGCTCATCTCCTAGATTATCAGCAGTGGCCCATAAAGTCCATCGTTTTCTAGCATAACTTATTTTTGTATTCCAAAGTCGATACGAACCCATCTGCTCCGTATTTGCATCATTCAGGTATTGATAATCCACAAATTGAAAATTCTGTATCAGACTCAAACCAGAAGGATGTCGCCAGAGAAGTGTCGTCGCTTGCTGATAAGGAGTTGTTCCCGTTAAGAAATTACCATTCGCAAATTGAAAATTTTGCCAAGTATGGGATTGTTCTAACGAAAGTTGAGAGTTGATCATCCAGGTCGAACTCAATTCAAATCCTTGCTGGGTAGTTGAACCCGCATTCGTGAAATAGTCGGATCCGTCGGCTGCTCTTCGAATCACAATGGTTTCGTCTAAATTAAATTGATAGACACTTACATCCCACGTCAATTTATCGTATTTCCCTCGGTAGGTGATCTCGTGATTCCAACCTTTTTCTGCCTTTAAATTAGTGTTAATTTGGCCAGTTGAAGGGCGCAATTCTGAAATGCTGGGTGGCGAATACCCATGAGCGACTTTTAAAACCAAACTTTGATGATTCCCTAATTTGCGCAAGACCGCAAGGCGAGGCGAGAAGATGGCTTCATTGCCTATGTATTCCGTCCAATAGCTACTTAAACTGCCAGAGAAAGTGAAAATCCAATTGGATAATTCAGCATATTCATTTTGCAAGAAAAGCGATCCTTGCTGAACATGTGTGTTTTGGGTTAATTGAAGGGTGTCTTTAACTCCATTTCGATTGCCAAAAGTCGAACTATTCATCTGACCTGCTTGGTATTCAAATCCAAGGTCGCTATTGATAACCCCTTTTCGATGAATCACTCCACGCGTGGAATAATTGGGTTCCTGACGAATTTCATAGTTTCTAATCGTTGGATTTTCTACCCTATTTACTTGCAGCGATTGGCTAAGATCCCAGGCCCATTGCGAATTAAGTACCTGAGCAGCACGCGCACTTAGGCCAAAACTTTTGATGTAAAAGGTAGCTCCTTGCTGTTCTGCACTCTTGAAAATCCCTGCGGCCGGTCTAGCCTGTAAAGGATTTGCCACGAATTGAGCTTTGGTTAATCCTCCCGGGGTTTGGTAAGCTAAATCTACATAATAGGTATTCAAATCTAGATTTAACTCTTTCGCGAAACGGTGGTGAAATTCATACGAAATCCATTGCTTCTTCATCGCTGACTGTGCTCGGTAACCCTCTTGCTGATTAAAGGAGGCGTATAATCGATGGTTTTCAGAAGAGACATCGACCGCAGCCTTCATTCCTCCTAAGGTATGGTAAACGGTCTCAGCGCTCAACAAATTTCCCCGTGGGGCACTCTCAAATAACAAAGCTCCTCCCGTCCCAGCACCGTAAATGCCGGCTGATGGTCCTTTTGTGACGGTGAGCGAAGAAAATATAGCCGGTTCTAAAAGTGAAATATAGGTGTTGTTACCTGCGTCAGTGAATGGAATCTGGTTCCAATATACTTTCGTGTTTCTAACTCCAAAAGGGGCCCTTAACGAACTACCTCGAATAGCGATTCGATAACTTCCAGGCGATCTTTCTTCCATTCGAATGCCCGCCATCGAATTGAGGGTAGAAACAAAATGGGTTGAGCTGAGACGCTGAAGATCTTTGCTTTGAATAAAGGCATCTGGCGTTAATAAGGGGCTTCTTTTTTGTTCGAAAACATAGACTTTAACTTCTTCTAATATTTTCGTTGTATCAGTTTGGGCTAAAATCGGATAACAAAAAAGGAGGATCAGGGCTAATTTCTTCATCTTAGAAGAAATAAGTGAAAAGCGTGGAAGGAATGATGGCTTGAGATGCTTCAATCGACTTTGATTTAGGATTTTCTGCACCAGCTAAATTGAGGGATTCTAGATTTAAAGTCCAGCCAAAATTGCCTTTTGAAAATTGAATCTTAGCCTTGAAATTTAGGGGTTTATCGGAAACCAAGGATTCATAGGGTATGCCTATATAGCGCCCATACAATGTTACCTGGTCATATAAAGGCTGAAAGACTTGTGCTTGCAAATGGATGGTTGTTTTTCCTGGGAAGACTAGGCCCATTCCTCCGCTAATTCCGTGTAAGGAATATTTCTCTTCTTCGATATATTCTGACTTTAAAGAGCTAATTTTTCGAGCTAATGATCGGCTATATAAACTCAAAATTGGTGTGAAGCGAATAGCTTTATTACTTTTTGTGTTCCAGATTAAACCTGCTTCCGCTTCTGCTCCACGATATCTGGATTGCAAAATGTCGGTAGGTTGTATGGGTTGATTGAAATTATTGATTGGAGGTTCAATAAAGGTATACCTGCCTCGGTCAATCGAGGTGCCAGAAATATTCCCCATGGTTTTAAGGGCAATGAATTTCTTGTGATTTTTTTCTGGATTTTGGAAAGAGATTTCTACTGCTAAATCCATCGTCATTTGTTTTTCGTACCAGGAAATATACGATGTTCCGACACTCGAATTGAATCGAAATTTTTGGCCAAAACTAAGATAGCTGATCGCCAGAAAAAGTAGGATTGTGCAAAATCTCATAGCCACAAATATAGGTGATATTACCAATATTTGCCCTGTTTTTTCACGGCAAAAATCAATCCGCGTGTAATAATAACCAGGTGGTTGAAAAGATTTGGTAAATAGCCAAAATGTGATTTTAGTACTTCATAGCGCTCTTTCCATGATCTCTGTAGGTTTTGTACCGAGGCACCACCCATCAAATAATGACAAATAGGTTCAGCAGATTTCAGAATTTGCTGACTTCTCCTCAATACCTGAATCTCCCAATCAATGTCGGAACTGAGTTTGTATTGTAATTCAAAAAGTGGAGCAATGCTACGTTTTGCAATAAATGCTTGGTGGCAAATCAGCATACCATATTTGAAATCTCGCCAGCTTAATTTAGCAGGCAACCGATGTGGTGTCACTTCGCTTCTAAGTCCTAATGACTGCCCTTCATTAGTGACGAAAACTGCTTCACCATACAACACATCGGGATTTTTCGCTAGTTCTAGTAAGATGTTTTTCAAGGTCGTTGCCGACGCAAACGTGTCCCCCGCATTCAAAAATAGGATATAATCTCCTTTTGCTAGTTGCATTCCCTTGTTCATGGCATCGTAAATGCCCTTGTCCTTTTCAGAAATGACTTGGTTTATCTGGGCTTTATTAGCCTCAATGATTTCTAAAGTTCGGTCTTTCGAATCCCCATCCACCACGATATAATCAATCTCTTCTGCGCAGCCTTGTTCGAATACACTGTTTAGCGTACGTTCGATATAGGCCTCTGCCTGGTAGGTGATGGTGATGATACTAAGCTTGGGCATAATAGGCGAGGTGTTGCTGGGCAACGGTAGTTTGGTCGTATAATTGTATCGCGCGTTCTCTGGATTTTGATCCAGAGGTTGTAGACTCGAGGCACCAGTTGATGCCTTTTGCCAAATCTGCCGGCTCAAATGCATCGGCCACATAGCCAGTCACTTCGTGTTCGATCATCTCTGGAATTCCTCCCACTTCGAATCCGACACAAGCCGTGCCGCATGCCATTGCTTCCATGATCGTATTGGGTAAATTTTCTTCCAAAGAAGGAGTCACAAAAACGTCTGCCGCGGCATAAATATCACGCATTTTAGCTGGGTCTGAAACCAGCCCAAAATTATGTGCTTTCAAAGGTAAGTCTTCCGTCATCTCTCCACCCACGATGAGTAGTTCGGTTGTTGTAGGATCTAGGAATTGCAAGGCTTCTTTCAATAAATGAAATCCTTTCGCTGGTGCATTCACTCGCATCGCCACGAAAAGAACGTATTTCTTTTTCGGATCTAATCCTAGGCTATTAGCAGTTGGCGAAAAGAATTCTGTATCTATTGCATTTGGAATCGTTTGAATAGAATGTCCTCCCAAAATACTACTTTGTTTCGCTCTATTTCCAAGCCAATCACTACAGGTAATGATGTGCAGGTTTTTGTTCGCAAAGTTGGATTTTTTTGCTTCCCACATGCGATGCGAAAGATCATTCGGATTGGGATTTTTCAAGAATTTGCAATCCCCACAACTCTGTTGAAAATGCTCGCAAGTTCCACTGTGGTGACAGCCCCCAGTAAAGGCCCACATATCGTGCAGGGTCCAAAAAACAGGTTTATTTAATCGAGTCAGGGACGCAATGTCGCTCACGGACAGAAAGCCAAAATTCACCCAATGCAAATGCACGATATCTGCCTTTTGGATCAGCAAATGTCTTGAAATGTCACTCCCAAAAACACCCGGATTGAATAGGAATCGGATGGACTTATCTTTTTCGAAGCGCAGAAAGAACAAGCGCTCCGCAATGAATTTCAACCAGGAAATCAGGCCATTACCGAATTTTATTGCGTTCGAAGTACTCGCTTTTTCTCTAACTATGTAGTCTACTCGATGTCCCGCGTTTTCCAAAGCCACTTTCAATCTGCCCGCCGCAATTCCAGCCCCGCCATTGCTGTCGTGGTAGGAGAGTAGGACGATATGTAGCTTTTTAGACGACATTAAGCAAAGATTTTAGCGAGTTGTGCAGCGATTCTTTCGGCTGCTTTTCCATCCCAAAGTGGAGGAATACTTCCTTTCTTTACCTTGCCCGCCAATATTTCTACAAGAGCGGCGTAGGTTTTCTTTGGATCTAAATCAGATAGCAATTGGTTCGTACCTAAGGTCACCGTGATTGGACGTTCAGTTGAATCTCGGAAAGTTAAACACGGAACTCCTAAGTAGGTCGTCTCTTCTTGGATACCACCTGAGTCCGTTAAGATTGCCGTCGCATTTGACATCAATTGAATGAATTCTAAATAGCCTAAGGGCTCCGTCATGATCAAGTTTTTGGCCTGATCCAAACGGTCCGCTAAACCAAATTTCTCCATGTGCGCCCGAGTTCTCGGGTGAATAGGAAAGATAATCTTCGTGTCTTTACTGCTTAATTCGATCAATTCAAGAATTGATTCAAGACCCTCTTTCGTATCCACGTTCGCCGGGCGGTGCATGGTCATGACTATGTAGTCACAAGTCGCTAGCCCTAAGTCTTCAAGTATGGTGGTGGTTTTCGCTTTTTCTTGGTAACGAACAAGTGAATCGATCATCACATTACCAGAGAAGAAGACACGTTCATCTGCCACACCTTCATTTTTCAAATGCTGCATCCCACTTTCCTCCGTCACAAATAAATAATCAGCGACGCTATCCGTCAAAATACGATTTAATTCTTCAGGCATGCTGCGGTCAAAGCTGCGTAATCCAGCTTCCACGTGGGCTACTTTGATGCCCATTTTGATGGCCACTAAGGTACAGGCCAAAGTCGAAGTGACATCTCCCACCACAATAATCAAATCCGGCTTCTCCGCTTCCACGATTTTCTCGAACGCCACCATAATCTTGGCAGTCACTTCCGTGTGGCTTCCGCCACCAATCCCTAAGAAGAAATCAGGCTTAGGTAATTCCAATTGAGTAAAAAATACATCACTCATTTTTGCGTCAAAATGCTGGCCCGTATGAACAATCTTCGATGTCCATCCGGCTAGTTTTTGGATCGCGCGATGTAGCGGTGCTACTTTCATGAAATTAGGTCGGGCGCCGACTACTTGGATTACTTTCATTTATACCTATTTAAAAATTCTAATTTACTAAGTTTAGATTAGAGATAGGAGAGTAAAGAGTAGAGATATTGTCCTCTATTATCTATACTCTCTACTCTATAATCTTTACTCTCGACTAGCGACTAGCGACTAGCGACTGTCCACTGCCCACTTGAACGCTTCAATATAGTTAGATAGCACCGAATGTATATTAATTTCCTTTTCAATAATCTCTCTAGACCTTTGGCCCATCTTCATAATCATCTCTGGATTTGAAAAAAGCTTTTCAATTACCTCTTGCAGACTTTCTACTGAACCCGATTCGAAGTAATATCCATTGTAACCCTCGCGAACGAGGCGTTTTTCGGTTCCATCTGCCACGGAACACACCACCGGTTTCGAGAAACACATCGCCTCATTAATGGACAATCCGCCCATGCCGGCTAAGACGTAGATTCCTGACTCACAGGTGATTTTACCTAGTTCTTTGGGATCATAAATACCCCCGTGGAACTGAATGAAATCATGACCCAAAGCTGCCGCTTTTAAGGCCGCCAGTTCCGGCCCATCACCCACGATACTTAATTCCGTTTGCGGGAATTTCGCGCGCAAGGCAATGGCGGCCTCGATCAATAAATCTACTTGTTTCCATTTTACCAGACGTCCGATATGCAAGAGTCGGAATGGATTAGCCGCAACGTTTTTTAATTCATTTACAGTATGTAAAAGGGCATCCGTATCCGGGGAATTCGCCGTAATAAATACTTTCTCAGCCGGAACGCCATAGCTTCCATGTAAAGCAACGGCCTCATCTAAATAATTGATGTGCGCGTCTACCAGATTAGAGAAACGCTTTCTCGTTTCGCGTACGATGAAGAACTTTAATCGTGCTAGAAGGGAAGGATTCGATTGATGCGCTTGGTTATTTTCAGTCACCCCGCCGCCTTGTAAGTAATAGGAAATGGCCTCGTTATAATGGGGAACTTGAAATGGAATCTCTTTTGAGACGAGAGCAACGTGATTGCGGCGCAAAAATCGGTACCAACCTGGATAAAAGACAAAAGAGGCTTGGTATGGCCAGTTGACCATTAAGACGTCTGGTTTTTCTGCCAAAATCAATTCCTTCAAACCACGGAAAAACTTCTTGCCATAATAGGTCGTATACTCCTCTCTGCGAAAAACTTTGAATTCGATGCCTTTGTCCGATGTGTAAACTCCAGCGCCTAAAGTTGCCCCTTTTTCTGTGGGCACCACCACGCAAACCTCCACCCCAAAATCGCGTTGCAATTTGTTTAGGACTAGGTTATAATAGTGAGGCAGGCCACCGGCCAGGGACATTATTTTCATTTCTTAAACCAATTAATCACTAGCTCGCTGATGTCAGGTGATAATTTGAATCTAGTAACTGCTAGGATAAATAGACCACTAATTGCGGCACTTCGTACTCCCACATTTAAAAGCCAGGCAATTAAAGGACTGCCTTCGATAACTGGGATTTGGGAAACAATAAAATAGATAAGTACACTAACCAGCAAAATCCCCAACGATCTAAAATCAAACGGTTGAAGGTCTAGTTTCCACCAGATGAAGCCAAATTTCAACAAATTATACCCCGCTAAGGCTAATAGTGAAGCCAGGGCAGCGCCGTTATAAGAATATAATGGAATCAAGATTAGATTACCCACTACTAAACCCACCGCGAGGATAATGTAAAAAACGAGGTCATAGCGGTAGTATTTGGAGTTAATCAACACCTCTGAATTCAAGCCCGTTCCCATATCGATAATCTTACTTAAACCCACCATTAAGACCACCCAGCGACCCGCCTCGTAGATTTCGTGGCGCGGGATGATGGTATAGATGAAGTCCAAATTACACCAGATCAGCAGGAAAAGGACGCAACCGATGAGGAGGAGATTTAAGGAAGATTTTTGGTAGATATCCTGAATATTCTCCCGGTCATTTCGATTCCAAGCCTGGGCTAAAATGGGCGCGGCAATCGCCGCAATCACATTCCGAGGTATCGAAATCATAATCGCCATCCGAGAATTAATATCAAAAATCGCCGTCGTACTCAAACCACCCATATAGGCCGGCAACATGATTTTTTCGATGTGCTGGATGAGGGTAAAACTCGCACCCGCTAAAAGTACCCAGCCCCCATAGGAAACCATTTCCTTGAAAACCGGGGTGCGTAAAAACGAAAAATCAACTTTGGTATAAAAACGCTTCAACTGCTTAATGTAAGCTAATAAACCCGCTACAGCGACCACATAGGATAGGGTAATCGCTAAAATCAATTGATTGAAGCTCAAATAACCCATGGCAAAAGCAATCACCAAAACCCCATTAGAGACCCGTAAAAACAATTCACGAATGATCGCTGGGACCACTATTCGTAAGTGAACGCGGGCATAAGCCTCCAGCACACTCATATAGAGGTAACTGGCTGTTAGCGGAATAATGTAATAGAAATACTGAGGTAAAAGTGGAGAATTAGTGCTATAGGCCTCGAAAAAGAGGGGTTTTAAAGCTAGATACCCCAAGGTAAAAAGGCTGAGACCAAATAAAGGAGCGATTAATAAAAAAGTAAAGAAACCTTTATGCCCATTCGCCGGATCATCAAAATGCGGAAAAAAACGTACCGCAATGTGGGGAATTCCTAGTTGGGTAAATGAAGCGAAAATAAGGGGAATACTAACTAAAGCACCTGCAATTAGGCCTACTTGCTCTTGTGAAAGAAACTTATTGTAGAGGAAGATCACGTTGAAAGTCCCAATCGCCGTACCCAAATAGGTAACGATTGAACCCTTTAAACTTTGTCGAATGACGATCCCCATGCCTTATTTTGAATGTAATTTACAAAAATACGATTTTGCGGGGCATTCTTTATACGAGAAGACCTTTGATTTTCGCCGAAAGCTTTACCACGTCATAATGCTCCTCCATGTGTTTGCGAGCAGCAACACCCATGGCGCGCGTCACCGCGGAATCAGATGCTAACTTTTTCAGTACAGAAGCCATGCCTTGTACATCATGTTCATCTACCAATAAACCCGTTTTCCCCTCGACAACAGCATCAGGAATACCCGCATGTCTCGTAGAACAAATGGCTAATCCGCAAGCCGAGGCCTCTAAGATGGCCACCGGAGTTCCCTCGGAATCCCCGCTCGGTGTAAGTACAGAATGCTGAATGAACACGTTCGATTCCTGTAATATGGGCAAGTATTCCGATTGTCCCATAGCTCCCAGGAAATGGATGTTTTCTGAGAGGCCATGCGCGGAAACATAAGCTTTCGCCGCTTCCCACAAAGGTCCATCGCCCACCATCCGTAATTGGGCATCGGGAAATTCCTGCAATAAAATCTCGAAAGCTTGAATGCTTTTCAAGGATCCTTTTTTCTCTGCAAAGCGTGCCACCGAAATGACATTAAATCCATGTTTCGGAGTACCGGGGGTGAATTTCGACGTATCGACGCCACAGGGAATGACGTGCAAATTCGCTAAAGGTCCCGCGATTTCTTCTAGGGTTGCTCGCATCGATTCGGCCACACAAATGATGGCTTTCGCGCGCGGCAAACTGAGCGCATACCCCGCGCCATAAGTGTCTAAGGTCTTTTTTTCTGCCGCATCGAATCCTAGGAAGACGACGGAATAGGGAATGCCCTCCGCTAGACATGCCTCGTAAATATGGGTACCTAATGGACCGTAATTCGCTAGAAAGGCGTCTACTTTATACGCGCGTAAAAATCGACGAAGGTAATAGGTATAAATCTTTTGATAGAGGGCGGGCACCACGCGCCGTAAAACACCTCTAACCGCAAGTATTGAAAAAGGAAACGGATAAATAGATCCGCCTGCCTTTAATCGACTTGGTTGCCAGCCCTCGTATAGTACATGAATGGGTTCTAATTGATTGATTTGCTCTTCGATAAAGGTCTCGGAGTAAGAAAAGAAATTAGAACGGGCAATGATTAAACGCATTCAGGGCTGATTTTTAATGCAAAACCGAAATTAGCTAAATTTTTCGGCTATTTTTACAGCAAATACGCGTCATGGAGAAAAATTTAGTCGTAGGGGGAAGTGGTTTTTTGGGCTTGAATTGGTTGTCTTATTTGCAGCAGCACGATGCAGATAGCGAGGTCGTTGTTTTCGCCCAAGAGAGACCGGAGGGGGTTACATTTCCACCTTTCGTGACGTTCGTGGTGGGTGATTATGCGGATGCGCAAGCTTTGGACGACTTATTTAGCACCCATCGTTTCGACCGAGTATTTCATTTCGCCTCTTCCATTATTCCTGCGATTTCGTCTGAGAATATTCGCCAAGACATCGAGTCTAATTTGTTGCCTACCATCGGTTTGATGGAGATGATGAAGAAACACCAGGTGTCGAAATTGCTTTATTTATCTACGGGTGGGGCGGTTTACGGGAATGTAACGGAAGAAAAAGTAAAAGAGGATTATCCTTGCAAGCCTATTTCATCTTACGGAATTATCAAGCTGGCGGTGGAGCATTACATTGAGTTGTATGCGAAATTATACCAAATTGATTATTTGATTTTACGCTTGTCGAATCCTTTCGGGGAATTTCACCGCTCGCCTAAACAGGGCGTGATTAACATTGCAGTACGCAAAGCTTTGAAGGGAGAGGTGATGACGGTTTGGGGGGATGGGTCGCAGGCCAAAGATTATATTTACGCTGCTGATATAGGTAAAGCTATTGATGGTTTGATAAGGGCAGGCGTGAAAAATGAAACAATTAATGTAGGCTCCGGCGAATCGCTAAGCTTGAACGAGATTATCAAGCGCATTCAAGCGAAACTACCCGCATTCCAAGTCGAGTACAAAGAAGCGAAGCTGACGGATGTGCAGAAAATCTGTCTTGATACGGCGAAATTAGCGGCGAAAATAAACTGGGAAATCACCCCATTTGACAAAGCCCTAGAAGCCACCATTACTTACGAAAAAGCTAGACTTTCTTAGCCACGAGCACAAAAGTGCAGGCGTCCTCATTTCGAGATTTTGAAGTGATAATCTTATCAAAAAAGATGATCAAAGGCTGAAGAACTAGGGATAGCAAGAAACGCAATGGCTTGGGCAATTTGAATAGCAAGCCGTCTTGGAATAATTGCAAACCCATAGAGGAGCGTCCTAAAATTCCCTCGAAATAAACCACTTCGAATCCTGCCTCAGTTACAATCTTTTTCAAACCTGTCGAAGTCCAACGCCAAAAATCCGTCGGATCCGGGTGGAACATCCAATACCCATGTGTGGATAAAATTAGCTTTCCCTCTTTCTCTAAGATGCGATGAGCTTCTTTCAAATAAGCCTTCGGGTCCTCCACGTGTTCTAATACCTGGGTTGATAACACGAATCCCACACTTTCTGCTGGCATATCGATGATGCCCGCAGGGTCTACGACTACATCGGCTTTGGTATTGTAAGCTAAATCTAGACCGATGTATTGTTCCACGAAAGGGGTAAAAAGTGGCTCGTAGGGCTTATTTCCACAGCCATAATCGGCCAGTAATTGATGCGGTGAATTGCGCACATACAAAGCAATGACACGCTCTAATTGCTTGCGCAACTGGATCAAATAGTAGTAACGAGCGGACATACGGCCCGTGATTTTAGGGTATAGGCGTTCAATTCCGGCCTCTCTACTTTCCATGTGATAGTCGTTTATATTCGATCAGGGAGTTTTTGTACTCAATAAATTCCGCAGATGTGCGAAGGTATTTTCTAAATAAAGTAATCTTTCTTTCACGGTACGAAATGCGCGCCAAACCTAAATACGCCAGGCCACGAATATCTTTTGTAAGGCGTTCTTCGAAAGGGAAGGCGATGGATTTTGTATACCAAAACTCGGCCTTTTTCAAATCTTTTCGTTCCACTTCCTCCCGCATTCCGCGCAAGGTATAGGCTGCACCGGTGTAATACGCATTTTTTAATGCTTCCATTTTCTCTATGTACGATTCTGCTTCTTCAAATTTTCCTGTCAACGTAAGTAATTCAGCTCTTTGCAATAAATACCAGTGGTTCTTAGGAAAGTTATCACTTAGGATTTGGTTGTAGGCCAAAGCTCGTAAAGGATTTCCTTCGTATTTATTTTGCACATAACCCATGTAAAACAAGCATTCGTTTTTTACGAAAATGGTCCGTTTAATTCCTGCCTCTAACTGAGCAAGTCCTAAACGTTTGTTGCCATCTTGGAATAAAAACATAAAGGGTTTTAAGACGGGATGCAATTCTGGATAAGCAACGCTGTAATAATTATACATTCCAGTGGAAAAAAGAAATTCGGGCTGTTTTTCAGTGTTTTTTAGGCCAATTTTTAGAAAGTTATAAGCCTGTTTTGCATAAGAAACGACCTTCATGAAATTATGTTGATCTGCCTCATAGGCGGCCAGAAATCCAAGGGAAGCCGTACAAAAAAAAGAGGCTTCTAAATCATTCTCATCTCGCTCGGCCATCTCTTTCCCTAATTCAAATGCTTTTTCTAGGTGAGCTAAATAGTTTTTTCCTTGAGCAGGGTGATCCTTTAATGGAAAGTATTGTTGCTCCCATTGCATTGCTAGCAATAAATAGGCTGCTGGGTGTCGTGGGTATTTGGCTTTTAGGGTATTAAAAATGAGGGCCGATTCTTTGAATTCGTACTGGTATAAATTCGTCAGACCTTGGGTGATTTGTGATTTAGCTAGGGGGTCTTGCAAGAGTTGGGCCTGCAACGATGTCGAAAGGAAAAACAAAAATAGGAAGGTAACCCGAATCATGAGAAATGTTTACCCCGCAAATTTAGTTAAGCTCTGTGGTTTTTGGGTCGATTTTTTTACTTTTGTTTATAAACCCTAAGACATGATTTCATTCGAAGAATTTACCCTCGCTAACGGCCTCAAAGTCATTGTACATGAAGACCCGGACACGACGATGGCGGTGGTAGACGTGATCTACAATGTAGGCTCACGGGATGAAGACGAAAACTTGACGGGTTTTGCGCATTTGTTCGAGCACTTGATGTTCGGTGGATCTGAAAACATTCCTTCCTTCGATACACCCTTGCAAAAAGTGGGTGGCGAGAACAATGCCTTTACGACCCCGGATTTAACGAATTACTATATTTCAGTTCCAGCCCAAAACATCGAAACAGCCTTTTGGCTCGAATCGGATCGGATGAAACAATTAGCTTTTAATACTCAAAGCCTAGAAACACAGCGCAAAGTCGTGATAGAGGAATTCAAGCAACGCTATTTGAATCAGCCCTATGGAGATGTGTGGTTGAAGTTTAGACCTTTGATTTACAACAAGCATCCGTATCGCTGGCCCACGATTGGCGCAGGAATTCAGCACATTGAGGAGGCTCAGATGAGTGACGTAAAAGCTTTTTTCCAAAAACACTACGTGCCCTCTAATGCCGTACTTGTCGTTGCAGGTAAAGTAAAAGTCTCCGAAGTGAAAGTCTTAGCCGAAAAATGGTTTGCTCCCATTCCAGCTGGCGTACAACCACAGCGTCATCTGCCGCAAGAGCCGCAGCAAACAGAGGATCGTGCGATGGAAATCAGGGCGGATGTACCAGCGAATCGCCTGTACAAGGCTTATCCGGTGATCGGTCGCTACGAACCCGGTTACCACGCGATTGATTTGATGGCGGACTTATTAGGTAGAGGTGAGTCTTCTTATTTATATGAACATTTAGTGCAAAAGCAGCGCCTATTTGATACAATTAATACCTACCAAACGAGTTCGTTAGATCCTGGCCTCTTAATTATTCAGGGTCAAGTGAGTGATGAGGTGACGATCGAGGAGGCAGAGCAGGCTTTGGAAAAGGCCATACAGGATTTTGCTTCAATGAAAATTGCCGAGAAAGACTTGCAGATGGTGAAGAATCAATCGGAGGCGAGTTTGGTTTTTGGGGAAGTGGAAGTGCTGAATCGGGCGATGAATTTAGCGATGGCAGCGAATGCTGGTGATGCGAATTTAGTCAATACAGAGGCGGAAAAGATCTCGGAAGTGCAGACGCAAGATTTGGAAAAATGGGCTCAGCGCTTGTTTATCCAAGGGAAATCAAATACCTTAAAGTATAAAAAATTAGCCAAATGAAAATTCGTGTAGGTCAAGGGTACGATGTGCATCGCTGGGTAGAAGGACGTCCTTGTATCCTAGGTGGTGTGGAGATTCCTTCAGAGAAGGGACCTTTAGGTCATTCAGATGCGGATGTTGTTTGTCACGTATTATGTGACGCTCTTTTAGGAGCAGCCAATATGCGCAATATCGGTTATCATTTTTCAGATAAAGACCCCATGTGGAAGGGAGTTGCCTCGACACTTTTATTGAAAAAAGTGATGGAGATGATTCGAGAAGCGGGTTGGGAATTATCGAATGCAGACGTGACGGTGATTTTAGATCAACCGAAGTTAAATCCCATTATTCCGGCAATTAAAGATAATTTAGCGCTCGTGATGGGAGTGGATGTAGACCAAATTTCACTTAAGGCTACGACCTCTGAAGGATTAGGATTTGTAGGAAGAGCAGAAGGAATTTCGGCGATGGCTGTGGCACTTATACAAAAAGCCTAAATACAAAAGCATAAATCGATGCAGATAGATTTAGAAAAGGAACGTTTAGAGATTTTAAAGCGCTACCGCAAATTATTGCGGACAGCGAAGCCTTTTTTAAAAGACGATGACGCGAAGCAAATCAAAAAAGCCTTTCTAATATCAGCGGAGGCCCATAAGGATATGCGACGTAAATCGGGGGAACCTTATATCTATCACCCCTTATCTGTCGCGCAAATTTGTGTAGAGGAAATTGGTTTAGGGACGACTTCGATTATAGCGGCTCTATTACACGATGTGGTGGAGGATACGGATACGACTTTGGCAGAAATCGAAAAACAATTCAATCCTAAGATTGCCTCCATTATCGATGGCCTAACGAAAATCGCCGGTACTTTCGAATATGGAACGTCTCAGCAAGCCGAGAATTTCCGAAAAATGCTCTTAACCCTATCTGATGATATTCGGGTGATTTTGATCAAGCTCGCGGATCGTTTGCACAATATGCGGACGTTGACAAGTATGGCCAAAGAAAAGCAAATGAAGATCGCTTCGGAGACCATTTATCTGTACGCGCCCTTAGCCCACCGCTTGGGTTTAAATGCTTTTAAATCGGAATTAGAAGATTTAGGTTTGAAGCATACGGAGCCGGAAGCTTATAAGGAAATCGCGCATAAATTGACGGAAAATAAGCGTAGCCGCGAAAGCTTCGTTGAAAATTTCATCAAGCCGATTAAGAAAACATTGGATGAGCGAAAATTGAATTATACAATCAAAGGACGCCCTAAATCCATCTTTTCCATTTATAATAAGATTAAGAAAGGGAATACCTCTTTTGATAAAATATACGATCTCTTTGCCGTGCGCGTCGTATTAGATGTGCCTTTAGAAAGGGAGAAATCAGATTGCTGGGAGGTATATTCGGTCGTAACAGATCATTACCGTCCTAACCCGAGCCGTTTGAAAGACTGGGTTTCTACCCCTAAATCGAATGGATATGAGTCCTTGCACACCACGGTTATGAGTCAGCCTTTTGGGCAGGATAAAGAGGGTCGTTGGGTAGAGGTTCAAATTCGTTCGAAGCGGATGGATGAGATTGCGGAGAAAGGGGTGGCGGCCCACTTTAAATACAAAGGAACGGATACTCGGACCAGTGATGCATTTGAATCCTGGCTTTCCCAGGTGCGCGAGGCCATCGAGGCGAATGACAAGAGTCAATCTGCCGTGGAATTAGTGGAGGACATTAAGAACTCGCTTTACCATGAGGAAGTATTTGTATTTAGTCCCAAAGGCAAGTTAATCGTCTTGCAATCTGGCGCCACGACTTTGGATTTTGCTTTTGAGATTCACTCAGAAGTAGGTGCGCGTTGTATAGGGGCTAAGGTAGGTGGGAAGCTGGTGCCGCTCTCGCATAAATTGCAGAACGGAGATCAAATAGAAATTTTGACTTCCTCGAAGCAGAAGCCATCGGAAGATTGGTTGCGTATCGTATTTACAACGAAGGCGAAAGCCCAAATTAAGAGCTTCATCAAAGAGGAGAATAAAACCCACCTTATTAAAGGACGCGACTTGATCGAGCATCGCTTGAAGCATTTGGGCTATCCGATGTTAACCTTGGAGATTACGAATCAGTTGCGGGCTTATTTTAATGCCAAAGACGCGAATGATTTGTTCTACCGTTTTGGCAAAGCCTATATCAATATCGATCAACTGAAACACTGGAAGTTAGATCGAGAATTACACGAGCGCAAACAAGCTGAGAAATCTATTCAAGCACCCATCGTAGACAGCAAATCCTTTAAAAAGGAGATGCTAGAATACCATAATGAACGCAAGGGTTCGGATACTTTATTAATCGGGGAGGATATGGACAAGGTCGATTATACGTTGGCTAAATGTTGTAATCCGATTTCAGGGGATGAAGTTTTTGGCTTTGTGACCATTAATGAGGGGATTAAAATTCACCGCGCAGCTTGTCCGAATTCACCTGAATTACTTTCTCGACACGGGGATCGAGTGATCAAAGCACAATGGGCATCTCAAATCGCGATGTCTTTTGTAGTCGATTTAATCATTCGTGGAATCGATCGCGTGGGTCTCGTGAATGATGTGACCCGTTTGATTTCAGAGAAGTTGCAAGTGAACATTACCGGTTTAAATATTGGGGTGAAAGATGGATTATTTGAAGGCCAAATTTCACTCATGGTTCAAGACACCGATCACCTCGATAGCTTAAGTGCGGAAATGGAACAAGTTCCTGGCGTAATTGAGGTGGAACGGAAAGTTTCTTAGTTTTTGTCCGTATTTTTTGCTTATTTTACTTCGTTTTTTTCCTATTAATGTCCCAAGAATTAGATAAACTAGATTCAGTAAAAAAGATCTTTACAGCCTACCTGGAAAACAAAGGTTTGCGGAAGACTCCAGAGCGCTTTGCGATCCTGGAGGAGATCTATTTACGGGACGATCACTTCGACGTGGAGGAGCTGTACATCTCCATGAAAAACAAGAAATACCAAGTCTCTAGAGCCACAGTGTATAATACGCTCGATGTGTTAGTGGAATGTGATTTAGTAGTAAAACACCAATTTGGTCGCAATCAGGCACAGTTCGAGAAGTCGTATGGACGCCGTCAACACGATCATTTAATCTGTACCGATTGCCACAAAGTCACGGAATTTTGTGATCCTCGGGTTCAAACCATCCAGAGTTTAGTAGGTGAAATGTTGCAATTCAATGTAATGCACCATTCCCTAATTTTTTACGGTTCATGTACGAATAAGAATTGTGAACACAGAGATAATTACCAAGCAAGAAATCAAGAATAAAACAATATTATGGCAGTTGATGTATTATTAGGCTTACAATGGGGTGATGAGGGGAAAGGAAAGATCGTAGATGTTTTAGCACCCAAGTATCAAGTAGTGGCGCGTTTTCAAGGCGGACCTAACGCAGGCCACACCTTAGAATTTGACGGATTCAAGCATGTGCTGCATCAAATCCCCTCTGGGATTTTCCGCCAAGAAGTTCAAAACATCATCGGTAACGGGGTGGTTTTGGATCCCATCATCTTTAAAAAAGAAATCGACGGCTTAGCACATTTTAATTTAGACTTGCGCAAGAACTTAGAGATCTCGAAGAAAGCGTCGATCATCTTACCTACGCACCGTTTATTAGATGCGGCGTATGAAAAAGCAAAAGGTGATGCAAAAATCGGTTCCACTTTAAAGGGAATCGGACCTACCTATACGGACAAAATCTCTCGCCAAGGATTACGCGTGGGTGATATGATTTCGCCAGATTTTCCTACCAAATACAAGGCATTAGTTGATCGCCATAAAGCGATTTTGGACGTATATAAATTTGAATATGATTTAGCAGCAGCCGAAAGGGAATTCTTCGAAGCGGTTGCTTTCATGAAGGAATTCCGATTAGTGGATTCAGAATATTCCGTGAACCACGCCATCAATGCAGGAAAAACCATCTTAGCAGAAGGTGCACAAGGTTCTCTATTGGACGTAGACTTCGGTTCTTATCCTTTCGTTACTTCTTCGAATACAATCACCGCAGGTGCTTGTACGGGTTTAGGGGTTGCTCCTAAAAACATCGGTGAGGTTTTCGGTATCTTCAAAGCCTACGCGACCCGCGTGGGTTCCGGTCCTTTTCCTACGGAATTAGAAGATGAAGTAGGCGAGCGCATGCGTGTAGAGGGCCGCGAATTCGGTTCTACGACAGGTCGTCCGCGCCGTTGTGGTTGGATCGATTTGCCAGCTTTGAAATACGCGATGATGATTAATGGCGTGACGCAGTTGATTATGATGAAGGCGGACGTCTTAAATATCTTTGACGAAATTCTAGTGTGCACGGCTTACGAAATGCCAGACGGTACAATCACCGACCAAATTCCTTTCGAAATCACCGATATCAAAGTGAAGCCGGTGTACGAAACCTTGAAGGGTTGGGCTTGCAGCTTAGAAGGCATGCGTGACTTTAACGAGTTGCCAGTCGAATTAGCGGATTACATCAAATTCTTAGAAAAACACTTGAACCTACCCATTAACTTCATCTCGACGGGTCCAGACCGCGAGGCTTGTGTGTTACGAGGTTCATTAGCATAAACCATCAAAATGGAGGGGATTTCATTAGCTGATTTGTACAAGTTCGACGAGATCTATTGGGTCCCGCAGGATAAGTCAGAGGCACAGCTAGCGGAATCCCCTGCTGTCATCATCGAGCAGGAGGCTATTGCTGCAGTTAAGCCTAAGGTCTCCACTCCTTGGGTAGTTGTAGGCCAAATCGCCGAAACCGAACTAGCTCGTTTAAAACTTATTTTCTCCGCTCCACCATTAGTCTTAGGGCCAGCTGATTGGTCAGTTTACACACCATCGGACGAAGAACCAAGTTTCACCGAATTCTTAAAAGAGACCAGTGCTCAGCGTTACATTTTTATCGGTCAACAACCTGCTGTTTGGCAAGGAGAATTACCTACCACCGAGATTGACAAAATCGAATCAAAATTAGTCTATTTCTTCCCGCGCTATATTTCATCGCTGACGGATGCGGAGAAGACGCTGAAGATGGCGTTTTGGAATGCGCTGAAGGAGATGAAAGGGTAGTCGGCGCTATGCGCCTTGGTCGACTTCGTCCTAGTCACGACTGCGTCGTTTAGTCGCCTTCGGCTTAGTCATCGCTACGCGATTTAGTCGGCGCGATGCGCCTTGGTCACAAAGTGACGACCCTTTGACCAAGCGACGAAGTCGCGACTCAGCCGTAGGCGACTAAATCGCGTAGCGATGACTAAGCTGCGTAGCAGCGACCCTTTGACTAAATCGCGTAGCGATGACTGAGTCACGTAGTGACGACTAGACGACGAAGTCGTGACTAAGGCGCAATGCGCCGACTAAGCGAGCGGCTTCGCCGCGAGCTCGTACCTCGCCAACGGACTCACATCCTGCCCACAAAACTCCCCAGATTCTGCTTTAAAGTGTCCCGCCATGGCGATCATTCCCGCGTTATCCGTGCAATAGCTGAAGGCGGGAATGAATACTTTCCAACCTAATTCGGAACCCATTTCTGTAAGTCGATTGCGCAAACCGGAGTTAGCGGAGACGCCGCCGGCGATGGCGATTTGGGTACAATTCATCTCCTTCATCGCCTTTTTCGTTTTGCGAAGAAGCATATCGATGAGCGTTTTTTGGACGGAGGCGCAGATGTCTGCTTTGTTTTCTTCGATGAAATTTGGGTTGTTTTTGACTTCTTTTTGAAGGAAGTAGAGGATGGCCGTTTTGATGCCTGAGAAGCTGAAGTTTAGACCGGGCATTTCGCCTAGAGAGAAGGGGAAGCGATTGGGGTTACCTTCTTTGGCCAACTTATCGATCAAAGGGCCACCTGGATAAGGCAGGCCGATCAGTTTTGCGGTTTTATCAAAGGCCTCGCCCACGGCATCGTCCAGCGTTTCGCCGATAACCTCCATATCGAGGGCTGATTTTACCCAAACCAATTGCGTGTGTCCACCACTGACAGTCAGGCAAAGGAAGGGGAATGCTGGCTTAGGGTCCTCAATAAAATGCGCCAAAACGTGCGCCTGCATATGATTTACTTCGATTAAGGGAATGTTAAGACTAAGTGCCAACGATTTCGCAAATGAGGTGCCGATTAATAAAGCCCCCAAAAGCCCAGGGCCCCTTGTGAAGGCAATGGCATTCAGTTCATTTTTGTTTATATTTGCTTTTTGCAGGGCCTCTGTCACGACAGGGATGATCGATTTTTGATGAGCTCTGCTGGCTAATTCGGGAACGACGCCACCCCATTCCGTGTGGATGAGTTGAGTCGAGATGATGTTAGACTTCAAAACACCGTCTACCATGACGGCAGCCGAAGTTTCATCGCAAGAAGATTCAATAGCCAGTAGCTTCATAAAAGTAGAATTCTGCGCAAAAATACGGCAATATGGTCAAATATCTCAAAATCTTCATCAAAACAATCCTGTATGGGTTGCTGGGGATTTTTTTGTTGATTTTTGCAACTATTCTACTACTCAGAGCTCCCGTTAACCAGACCTTACTAGCGAATTATTTAACGCCTAAAGTCGAAAAGGCGATCGGTTATCCGGTAAAAATTCAAGGAATTCAAGTCAAGTTTTTTGACGAGTTAAGTATTAAAGGGCTGGAGGTAAAAGATCCTTGGGGCGCTAAAATGATCCAAATCGAACAGCTGGATGTAAATTTTAGCATTACTCATTTGTTCTTGCAACCAGGGAAACCGAGCCTTGATTATGCTCGTTTGATCCGACCCAATGTCCATTTAATTTTCGAGAAAAAATCGGGCAAAATGAATATTGAAGAGTTTATACTTCGCCTTGATAACTGGATTACGGGTGGTGTAAAAACAACAAAAAAGGGTCCATCGTCGATTTTTACCATACCAGAAGCGGAGGTTATAGATGGAGCGTTTTCGCTCGATGATTTTACGAGAAAGAGCGAGGCAACTCCAAGGCATTTCGATATATCGCACTTTACGTTAGCTAAAGTATATTCCAAAGTCAAGAATTTTTACATCAAGAATGATACGCTCGGACTTCAAGCAATCGGCTTGCGAACGAAAGATCCATTGACTGGTTTTGACGTGAAAAGTCTGAATACGTTGTTTATGATTTCGGATCATCAGATGCGCTTTGATCAATTGGATTTGCGCTTTAATGACTCCCGTGTGACTCGAAAATTTGTGGTGAATTACCGCGATATGAGCTCGATGACGCGTTGGATAACCGATGTAGATATGCAGGCGGATTTCAATGGAGCGCTGGTGAAAGGAGAAGATTTAGGGCGCTTTGTGGAGGCGATGTATGACTACAAGGGCATGTATCGATTGAAGGGTGCACTTAGTGGTACGGTGGCGAAACTGGATTTGAAAAAGTTTGAATTAGGCTTCGGCACTAAAAGCGTTTTGCGAGGCGATTTTAATTTCAAAGGATTGCCCAATGTGGACAAGACAGAGATGGATTTTACGATGCGATCGTCCTTGTTTTTTCCACAAGATTTAGGAACCTTTATCACCAAGCCAGCCGCTGAAAATATGGTTATTTTGGGCCCTGTTGCCTTTGATGGATTATTCAAAGGGAACAATAGAGTCTTTAGAACGGCTGGTAAATTGAAGACAGGATTAGGTTATGTTGAGGCGGATGTCAAAATGAATTTGCAAGATTCGATGGCCTTTTCGCGTTACGATGGGAACATCAAATTGCAGAAATTTAAGTTAGGGAAGTTATTAGGGATGGAGCCGTCGCTTGGAACTTTGGATGCGGAAGGTCATTTGAAAGGAAGTGGATTTGCCAAGAAATCGGCTAATATTGATTTTGATGGCAAGGTGTCAGAAATATTTTTCAATAAGTACCTCTACCACAAAATTAGCTTAAAAGGGAATTTTCAAAAGCAATTATTCAAGGGAGAAGTAAGCTCTAAAGATACGAATTTAGTTGCAACCATGTCGGGTTTAATTGACCTGCGCGGTTCCAAGCCTATGTATCAAATGCAGGGTGAAATTACGCACTCAAATCTGCATAACATTCATTTAATGGACCCTCAGGTGAGTTTGTCTACTGATTTTGAATTAGATTTTAAAGGGGATCATTTTGATGATTTAGAGGGTCGTACCGTATTTTATAATTCAACCCTTCGAACACCTAACAAACCAGATTTGCACGTTGAGTTAGTGACGTTAACTTCTGAAAACGGCCCTGGCCAAAAGCGGCATTACAAACTGACTTCAGACTTGGTTTCGGCAGAAATTAGTGGGGAGTTTACCCCGAGTATTTTACAAGCTCAACTGGGACAATTAACGGATGAGTATGCCCTTTATTTCCAAAAAGGAGCAGACGAACGTTGGGGTTATTATGCTACACGCCGACACGAAGTTGAAACAAAATACAAGGCTGACTTTACCGTTGTCTGCCACCGAGTAGATCCAATTTTGACTCGATTTTTTCCAACGGTTCAGATCGGGGAAAACACCGTATTCTCTGGAAATATATCGAAAGGCAGAACACTTTCGGTTAGCTTAGAAGCCTATCCAGATACCTTAGTTTTTGGTGGTTATCAATTCTATCAGTCCGTTTTCTCTTTCCAAAGTTCGAAATTCTTAGGTGCTCCAGAAGTATCTTCGAGTCTTGTTTTCTCTTCTAGAAAACAGCAATTGAACTTCTTGACTCCTACGGAAAATTTTAAATTGGATGCGCTTTGGGATCAAGGTCGCATCAATTTTGGTCTTGATTTTAAACAACAAGGAGAGGAGAATTCAGCACATTTAGCTGGGGCTTGGGCTTTTGAGGACGAGGGATTATCCTTAAAATTTAAGGATACCTATTTCCGTATTTTAGGTCAAGATTGGGCAATGGATCCCGCGAACAAAATCACCATTCAAGGACAGGAATGGAAAGCAGATCGGGTTTTGGTGGCTAACCAAAATCAATCCATTTCCCTGCAAGGAAGTCTTTCGAATGATACGACGGAGACCATTAAATTGCGTGCGAACCACTTCCAATTATCCACGTTAAAACCTTTGTTTGCGACCAAGACGACGGGTGAATTAAATGGGGAAATTGCCATTCAAGATTGGTATAAAAATACACGTTTGGACTCCTGGATATTAGTGGATTCTTTACGTTTAAACAAGTTCTATATCGGAAATTTACAGGGTGTGGGAACCTATTTAGCAGATGATAAGCAGATGGATTTAAATCTTAATTTAAACCGCCTTGGAGAATCTGTCTTGTCATTAACGGGAACTTACCTGCCTTATGAGGAGGAGCAAAAGTTGAATATGAATGCCGAGTTAAATCAGACGGATTTACAGATTTTAGAGCCATTTACGGAGGGAATTTTCTCTGACTTAAAGGGCTCTGCATCGGGTAATTTGCACATAGGCGGCTTACCTACAAAACCGGAGATTACGGGAGATATTGTGTTTTTAAAAGCGGGAGCAGTATTTGATTATTTAAAAACAACGATGTCTGTATCAGATACAGTAAATTTTACACCGCGGACTATTTATGCTAAAAACTGGAAAGTCTTAGATACCGAAGGCAATAAAGCCTTAGTCAATACGACGCTTCAGTTTCCTGAAGGGAAACCCTTTGAACTAGACATACAGGCAAACCTTGATCATTACAAACTCTTAAATACCAGTAGAGGGCCTAATTCGATTTATTATGGATTAGGTTATGCATCAGGCCCTATGCGGGTTTCTGGATCAGTAGATAACTTGATTGTTTCAGCAGATTTAAAGACCGAAAAAGGGACAAGATTGTTTATTCCTTTAGATCGGGAGCAGGATGCAACAGAGGCGGAGGATTACAGTTTTGTGAGTGAATTAAAAGACGCGGATTTAACATTAGTAGCTGCCGCTGTATCCACGAAATTGCAAGAAGATGGAATAACGCTTGACCTACGTTTAGCTTTAACACCGGAGGCTTATGGAGAGGTGCAGTTTGATGCGAAGAAAGGTGATGTGATGCGCATGTACGGATCGGGTGATATTAAGATGAATTTGGACAAAAAAGGAGCCTTCAAAATGGTGGGTGACTATGCCATTGACCAAGGAGATTATACCTTCACTCTTCAAAACTTGATTAATAAAAAGTTCGCTATTCAACGTGGTTCTAAGATCTCATGGACGGGGGATCCACTAGAGGCAAATGTGAATATCAAGGCCATTTATACTCAGTATGCCTCCTTATTTCCCATCTTGTTAGATACGACGAATAAGGGTAATCTGCCGGAGTTTAAGCGTCGTTATCCGGTAGATGTGACGATTAGTTTACAAGATCGTTTATTGTCTCCTCGGGTCAATTTTGATATTGGAATTCGGGATTATCCGAAGGACATGACCTTGAATGGGGCGGTGACGGCTTTTACGAATCGGATTAAAACAGATGACCAGGAGTTAACCCGTCAGGTGAGTAATATCTTGTTGTTTGGACAATTGGTTTCTCCTTTTGGTGGAAGCGGTTTAGCACTCGGAAATTTGATGGGTAACTTCACCGAAATGCTATCAAATCAGCTAAGTAATTTGGCCTCTAAAATTAACAAAGACCTAGATATTTCGGTCTCCCTAGGCGGTGGTGCCTTGAACCAAGATATACTTTCGAATTTACAGTTACGTGCTTCTTATAACTTCAATGATCGCTTGCGCATCACCCGTAGTGGTGGATTTACCGATGCTCGAAATCAAACAAGTCCTCAAATATTATTGGGGGATTGGGCGCTAGAATGGTTTGTGAAACCGGATGGCAGTTTGCGGCTTAAGACGTATAATCGAAATGTACAGACTACCATCCTGGGCTCCTTTAACTCGTATCAAATCAATCAAACTTTAGGAGCGAGCTTACTTTACAACAAGGGTTTCAATACCTTCTTTTGGCAGAAGAAGAAATAAAAAAGGCCACCCTTTCGGATGGCCCATTTTGAAATTTTTAAGAAGAGATTATTTAACCTCAAATGCGCCCGTTCCTATTAGGAAACCTTCTGCATATAATTCAACAGAATACTTACCAGGCTTGTATACCACTGGACCACGAGGGTAGGTAACGGCAACTGTTTGGCCATCATTTGTGTATTCAAATGTTTGCTTAGTCGTATAGGCTAACTCTTTTCCATTTTGAGTCATGCGGCCAGAGCCGATCGCTTCATCTGATAAAGTAGCGCCTTCAGCGTCTAACACACGAATGTAAACGGTCTTGTTTTCTAACTTCGTAATAGGGTTAGTTGCTAAGCTAAAAACCACCTTCAGTTTCTCGATTTTCTTTCCATTCAAACGAGTTCTTTCAGTCTCTTTTCCTTTTGCA
>CANLVU010000001.1 GCA_947494535.1 Cytophagaceae bacterium | reverse complement strand
TAGAAATTCCTTCGAATAAGCCAGATGTTTTTACGGATGCACACGGTGTGGAAACTAAGGTTCCTGTGATGGATAATACGGGTGTGAATGGTGACTATTGGAGTTCTGAGGGAGTGAAAGGGGAGGCTGTTTGGAGTACCCGCGCTAAATGGATGAATTTGCACGGCGAAATGGATAATCATCCTATTTCTGTAACTATTTTCGATCATCCGTCTAATGTTTCTTATCCAAGTTACTGGCATGCAAGAGGTTATGGATTGTTTGCTGTGAATCCATTAGGAGCCAAAGTATTTAGTAATGGTAAAGATGAGCGTAATTTGACATTAAAAAAGGGGGAATCGGTTACCTTTAAGTACCGTACGCTTATTTCAGATCGTCTAAACTCTAAGGAAGAATTAGACAAAATTCAAGCGGAATTCGCGTCAGTGAAGTAATATTTAAGAAAATACTCTTATTTTTGTAGGATAAAGGGGGCTCTTGTAGCCCCTATTTTCTTTATTCTATGCAATTATCCTTTTTAGGAGCCGCCAGACAAGTAACAGGAAGTATGTTCTTGTTGCAATTGGAAGATGGCTATCAAATATTAATCGATTGTGGTACGGACATGGAGCGAAAGCTCGATTTCGATGAACCCGTTGAGCAAAAATCATTTTTCTCTTTCGATGCCTCACTAATCAATTTAGTGATATTAACCCACGCACACATCGATCACTCTGGTAACATTCCGATGTTATACCGAGAGGGTTATGAGGGACAAATTCTGTGCACTCCTCCCACAGCAGACTTAGCTGAGTTATTATTAATGGATTCTGCTAGTTTACATCTGCGTCGTTTAAAAGCAGCACAAGGGGATAGCCGTAAGAAGCACAAACAAATGGATCGCTTACTTCGTAAAGGAGATCTTTATCTTCAAAGAGATGTAGAGAATGCGATGGATAATTTTGTGACTTTGCAATTCAATCGCAAGTTTATTGTTTTTCCAGGTTTAGAAATTACGTTCGTGCCTGCCGGTCACCTATTGGGTGCTGCACACGTATTGATAGCTGTTACCGAGAAAGGGGAGACAAAGACCATCGGATTTAGTGGAGACATAGGTCGTGCGAATTATCCTTTGCACATAGACCCTCAACCATTCCCTGAAGTAGATTATTTGATTTGTGAGACTACCTATGGAAATCGTATTCATGAGGATAAGGAAAGTCCAATGGATGCTTTGGGAAGAGTGATTAAAGAAACCTGTATTGATCGACCTGGTCGTCTGGTAATTCCTGCCTTTTCTGTAGGAAGAACTCAGGCTGTCTTGTATACACTTAATAAACTGATTGAGGAGCGTAACTTCCCTGCGGTTCGTGTTTTTACGGACAGTCCGATGGGCCGTAGTTCTACTAAGATTTATTCTAAATATCTTTCCTATTTAAATCCAGAGGCACGAGAATTCCATAAGGAAAATGATGAATTGTTTGATGTAGATAATTTGATATTTCTTCAGACAGAAAAGGAAAGTAGAGCTATCAAGGATTACCGGGAGCCTTGCATCATTATTTCGTCCTCTGGTATGATTTCTGGTGGTCGCGTGGAGCAACATATTGCAGATAATATTTCAAATACCTATGCTACGATTTTATTGATTGGATATACAGCTGAAGGAACTTTAGGGCGTCAATTATTAGCCGGAACGGATATGATTGTTGTGAAGGAAAGAGAGTATAAAGTGAATGCACAGATTCGCAAAATTGATGTATTTTCTGGTCATGCTGATCAGACTGGACTTTTGGATTTTGTTAAGCAGCAGAAACCCAGTAAACTTAAAAAGATATTCCTTTCTCATGGAGAGGAAGAAAGTATGCTGGAGTTCGCTTCTATTTTGAATGGATTAGGTTTTAGTGAAGTTATTTTACCCCAAAAGGAGGAGACTTTCGAGCTTTAATTTTATTTTTGTATTAAAATTTATGCCTTATGAAAACATTATTGGAATTCGAGAAGCCTATCGCAGAATTAGAGGATAAATTGATTGAGATGCGGAAGCTTGCTTTAGAGAATAATGTCGATGTGACAGCTACTGTGGCATCCTTGACTGATAAGATAGTAGAATTGAAAAAGGAAACATTTTCGAATTTGACGCGTTGGCAGCGTGTTCAATTATCCCGACATCCGGACCGTCCCTATACATTTGACTACATTGAGCATCTCTGTGAGGAATTTATTGAGATTCATGGGGATCGAAACGTTGGAGACGATAAGGCGATGGTGGGTGGTTTTGGAACGATTGATGGTGAATTATCTGTCATGTTCATTGGTCAACAAAAGGGACGTAATACGAAAGAACGTCAATTCCGGAATTTTGGAATGCCTAATCCGGAGGGATACCGCAAAGCGCTTCGCTTAATGAAGATGGCGGAGAAGTTTAATAAACCTATTGTTTGTTTGATCGATACGCCAGGCGCTTTTCCTGGATTAGAGGCGGAAGAAAGAGGTCAAGGTGAAGCGATCGCTCGTAACATTCGCGATATGTTTATGCTGAAGGTTCCTGTGATCTGTGTCATCATTGGAGAAGGAGCTTCTGGTGGTGCTTTAGGCATTGCGGTAGGAGATCGCGTTTTAATGATGGAAAATACCTGGTATTCGGTGATTTCTCCTGAATCTTGTTCTTCTATCCTATGGAGAAGCTGGAATTACAAAGAACAAGCGGCAGAAGCCTTAAAATTAACGGCTAATGATATGTTAGCGAATAAATTAATTGATGGTATTATTCCTGAGCCTTTGGGTGGAGCACATCTTCATCCTGAAGAGGCTGCTGCTACTTTAAAAGCAGTAATTAAAAAGGAATTAGCTATACTTTCAGCGTTGGATCCTGCCACGCGTATAGCACAGCGGATTGATAAGTTTGGTGCTATGGGCGAGGTTATTGAATAATATGGCAGTTCCTAAAGCGATTATCTTTGATTTAGGGAATGTCTTATTGCCTATTGATTTAGATAAAACCTATGCAGCTTTTTCAGCTTATTCTAGCCTAAGTAAAGAGGAGATTGGCTCTATTATCATTGAAAATCAGCTCTGGGTTCCCTATGAGTCAGGAAAGCAGTCAGATATAGAGTTTAGGGAATTTCTTCGTTCACGACTGGATTTAACTATTTCAGATTTTGAATTTGATGAAGCTTTCTCAGCATTATTATTGAATTTTCAGGAAGGTGTTTATGAATGGATAGCCTCGTTGCAATCTACGTATCACCTTATTTTGTTGAGTAATACAAGTTCTATTCACGCAGAGCGTTTTACTAAGGTTTCTTTAGGGCCAACGGGCGAAAATCTGTTCAGTTTGTTTCACCATGTGTATTATTCGTTTGAAATGGGTTTGGTCAAACCTGATCCAGCAATTTATCATCGAGTTTTAACAGAACAAGGTTTTTCGCCTTCACAAGTATTGTTTTTTGATGATAATCTCGCTAATATTAATTCAGCTAAATTAATTGGAATTGATTCTTATTTAATTGATCCCAATCGTACTTTTATACAAATACAAGAAATCTTAGATACCTATGTTAGTTAGTAGCCCCATTTTCGATGTATTATTTAAGCTAGCAGGCTGGAAATTAGTAGGAGAGGTTCCTCAAGATTTAAAGAAAGCATTGGTTATTGTATGTCCTCATGCCACTTGGAAGGATTTTATTGTGGGATTAGGTGCTCGTTCTTTAATGAGGATGCCTATTTTATTTTGGGGAAAGAGGGAATTGTTTGAGGGGCCTTTTGCTGGGATTTTTACTTGGTTAGGAGGTTATCCTGTGAATAGAGGAACTAAATCTAATTTAGTGGATGCCATAGTTGATATTTACAATTCCAAGGAATCATTTTATGCTGTTTTAGCACCAGAAGGTACACGAAAGGATGTTCAAGAATTGAAAACGGGTTTCTATTATATCGCAGATGGTGCAAAGGTACCTTTAATTATGATTGGATTTGACTTTGTGAATAAGGAGATAAAAATACGCGAACCTTATTATACAACAGGTGATTTCAATAAAGATAAACTGGACATCGCTCGTTATTTCCAAACGATTCCAGGTGTTCAAAAATCGTGGATTAAGAATTATTTAGCTGAGGCAGCAGAATAGATTAATTGAGCGGTTTTTTTAGATGCACCTGCGTTTCCTACTAAGATTTGTAGGTCTTTATAATCTTCTTTTTGCTGTTGGTATTTTTTTCCTTTTGTCAGCAGTTCTTTTATCCATGCCGTCATGTGATCAACAGAGAATTTAGCCTGAATTAATTCAGGTACAGCTAATTTATCTAGTATGATATTAACCAGAGAGATATATTTGATTTGTATAACGATTTTGGCCAAAGAATAAAATACCCAATCCGTCTTATAAACCACTATTTGGGGGGTATTTAATAAGGCTGTTTCTAAGGTTGCCGTTCCAGAAGTAACAATTGCCAGTTCTGCTTGTTGAACGATATCATAGGTTTGTTCGAATAAAACGGGTATTGATGTTTGATATAACTCCTTCATTTCTGATACACCAGCAATGACAAAAGAAAGGTCAGGATTTGCCTCAGCTAATGATTCAAATAATGGTAAGGCTGTTTTGATTTCTTGTTTGCGACTTCCAGCTAGTAAGGCAATATATTTTTTACCTTTTAAGGAAAAGGTAGCATTGGGTTTAAATGCCTGAATGGAATCTTGAAGGGGGTTTCCCACATATTCAGTGGGAATACCAGCCTCTCTAAAGAGTTTTAATTCAAATGGAAATATCACATAAAGATGATCAATCCATTTCTTTAATCCACTCACCCTGCCTTTATTCCAGGCCCAAACTTTAGGCGCAATATAAAAATGTGTTTGAAAGCCTTTTTTTTTCGCGATTTTAGCGGCCTTTAAATTAAATCCACCGTAATCGATAAAGATGATGGCATCCGGTTGAAATGAGTCGATCTGCTGAGCAAATGTTTTGAATAATCCTTTTAAGCGCTGTAGATTCTGAATGACTCCCAGTATGCCCATCATCGCTAATTGATTATGGTGTATGAGAACATCAGCCCCTTGAGCTTTCATGGAATCTCCCCCCCAGGCTTGAATAACGGCTTCCTTATCCAGTTCTTTAATTTCTGAGATAAGATTAGATCCATGAAGATCGCCCGATTTTTCTCCTGCAAGGATGAAGTATTTCATTAGTTTTCTCCGAAGTATTCGACAGAATTCTTGTTGGTTTCTATTAAATGAATTTTGTGTAGCGTAGCAGATTTAGAAGTAGCCAAAATCTTAGGAGCTAAAATCTTCCAAAATTCCATCACAAGAATCTCACAGCTAGCTAATTTACCCTCCATAAAGTCTACATCCAAATTAAGGTTTTTATGATCGACTTTATCAATAATTTCTGCTTTAATCAAATCACCTAATTGCTTTAAATCATAGGAAAATCCTGTTTCTGGATCAGGTATGCCTTTTACAGTTACAATTAATTCAAAATTATGTCCATGCCAATTATTATTTGCACAGGGTCCAAATACGGCTTGATTTTTTTCTTCTGTCCAGGCTGGATTAAATAAGCGGTGCGCAGCGTTGAAATGTTCCTTACGGATTACGTATACCATTGTTTTCAGTTTTTGTGGAGGGACTCTGGGAAAACAATAGCAGAGTTCCAATAATTCTACAAAGTTAATAAACGTTCCGGGAATCTGTGTAAATTTGTTTTTAAATCCTTTTCAAATGATCATAGTAACCGGTGCCGCAGGCTTTATTGGTAGTTGTTTGATTCAAAAGTTGAATGAATTAAAATTTCGCTATATCATAGCGGTAGATGATTTTTCTACCGAAGAAAAGAATATAAATTTAGAAGGGAAGTCCATTATGGCTCGTGTGGATCGGAAGGAACTGTTTACGTGGTTAGAGAAAAATAATCGAGAGGTGGAATTCTTTTTTCATATTGGGGCCAGAACAGATACGACAGAGTTTGATACAAAAATCTTTGATGAGCTTAATGTAGAATATTCCAAGAAGGTATGGAAGGCATGTGTAGCGTATCAAATTCCTTTAGTTTATGCTAGTTCGGCAGCCACTTATGGATTGGGAGAAATCGGCTATGAAGACAACGAATCTACAATTTCTTCTTTGAAACCTTTGAATCCATACGGTGATTCAAAAAATAACTTTGATATATGGGCTTTGCAGCAAGATAAAAAACCTTTTTTCTTTGCTGGCTTAAAGTTTTTCAACGTCTATGGTCCTAATGAATACCACAAAGGACGTATGGCCTCCGTTATTTGGCATGCGTATCGACAAATTCAAGCGAACGGTTCCCTACAGCTTTTTAAATCCCATCGAGATGATTTTAAGGATGGAGAACAAATGCGTGATTTTATTTATGTGAAAGACCTAATTGATGTGTGTGTGTTCTTGATGGAACATCGTAAGAATTCAGGCATATATAATTTAGGAACAGGAAAGGCTCGCTCATTTAATGATTTAGGCAAGGCAACCTTTACGGCTTTGGGATTAGAACCTAAAATTAACTACATCGATACACCGGTAGACATTCGGGATAAATACCAATATTTTACGGAGGCTACTATGGAAAAATTACGCGCAATTGGGTATAAGAAGGAATTTACGAGTCTAGAAGAGGGAGTGAAAGATTACGTACAAAACTACCTAGCTAAGCAGCTTTATTATTAAGTAATTTCTTTAGACCCTCCTCTGCAAAACCTTTCCCGTACGCGAATAATTGAATGTTTGCGGCAAAGATGGAAAGAAAGGCTATTCCAATATTTTTTGTGCTGAATAAAGCAGCAAGAAAGATCAACATACTATAAGCTACAATTCCCGACAAAAGTACTAATCCATACATTGGCATGGCTAATAAAGCTATCCCTGTTAGTACATAGTAGCTGAAAAATAAGAAAGGAAAAAAATGCACGGCTTTCAATTCTTTAGGGAAGAATCGACTAATGTTAATGCGAGCACGTCCGAAGAAATGCAATTGATTATAAAATTGCCTAAAATCAGTTCGCCTCTTATGGTAAATAAAAGCTTTAGGGATTAATCCTGATTTAAAGCCTAAGGAGATACACCGTATACTAAATTCAATATCTTCCCCCATTCGGGTGATTTTAAAACCTCCAGTGGCTTCGTATACTTTTCGGGAGATTCCCATATTAAAACTACGTGGATGAAATTGTCCACCGATGTTTTTTTCTTTGCCTCTGATTCCTCCCGTTGTGAAGAAAGAAGTCATGGAATAGCTAATGGCTTTTTGGATAGGAGTAAAGCTGGGGTGATCTTGATCTGGCCCGCCAAAAAGGTCTAAACCATCCGCTTTCACCGCTTTATCCACCTCGGTTAAATAAGACGGTTCTAACAATGCATCTGAATCGAGGATGATGAAATAATCCCCCTTAGCTCGTTCAAAAGCATAGTTTCTTGCGAAACCCTGGCCTCTGTTTTCTTTGACATAATAGGCTAATGAGAAAGCATCTTTATATTTATCAATGATGGCCGAAGCGTCCTCCGTCGAGCCATCTTCGATGACGACCACTTCAAAATCCCTAAATTCTTGTGTTTGAATGCAAGCTAATAACTCATCCAACTCTTGTGGTCGGTTATATACAGGGATAATCAGGCTGTAGGCCGGCGTTTTCATTTTATAAGGAACGAAGCGTTGCTTTGCTAGCAGATATAATTTGATCGTATTCTGAATCGTCTAAAGCGGCAGATAAGAACCAAGATTCATATTGTGAAGGTGGCAAGTAAATACCTTTATCCAGCATGCCCTTGAAATATTTGCCAAATAAGGCAGTATCTGACGTTTTAGCATCATTAAAGTTTTTCACTTCTTTATCCGTGAAGAACAAGGTGAACATGGAGCCGATTTGGTTAATGGTGTAGTTAAGCCCTAATTCTTTTAAATCGTTGGCTAAAGCATTTTTGAGCTCTAATCCACGTTGTGCTAACGAAGTATATACACCTGGGTTCTCAGTGATTAAGTTTAGCATAGCTAAACCTGCCGTAGTAGCCAAAGGATTTCCGGATAAAGTACCCGCTTGATAAACAGGTCCAGAAGGTGCAATCATATTCATAATTTCAGCCTTTCCACCATAAGCACCTACTGGAAGTCCTCCACCAATTATTTTGCCTAATGTAGTAAGGTCTGGTTGAATGCCTGCTAAACCTTGGTATCCAGCAGCTGAAAGGCGGAACCCTGTCATTACTTCGTCAAAAATAAGCAAGGCTCCATATTGTTTGCACAATTTTTGGACAATCTCTAAATAACCTTCTTTAGGGATCACTAAGCCCATATTTCCGACTACAGGCTCAAGTATGACGGCAGCCACTTCCGCGGGATTTGATTTAAATAGATTTTCTAAGCTTTCTAGATCATTATAAACAGCTGTCAAAGTATCTCTTGCAGTGGAAACTGTTACGCCAGGACTATCTGGTGTTCCTAAGGTGGCTACGCCAGAACCTGCTGCAATTAAAAAGGAATCTCCATGGCCATGGTAACAGCCTTCCATTTTAATTATTTTATCCCGTTTTGTATATGCTCTGGCTAAGCGAATGGCAGCCATCGTAGCTTCGGTACCTGAATTAACTAATCTTACCTTTTCTACAGACGGAATCATTGAAATGATTTTTTCTGCGATTAATACCTCATTATAGGTAGGTGCGCCGAAGGAAAATCCATTACTCAAGGCACCACGAACGGCATCCTCAATGACGGGATGTGCTTGTCCAAAAAGCATAGGTCCCCAAGAACCGATTAAATCAATATAGGTATTGCCATCTACATCATGTAAATAGGCTCCTTTAGCCGACTTAATAAATACAGGATTGCCTCCCACTGATTTGAAGGCGCGAACGGGAGAGTTAACTCCACCTGGAATTAATTCTAAAGCTCTTTCAAAATAGGCTGTACTTAAAGTAGACATCTTATTTCTTCTTAGGATTCTTAGCTGTTGTTTTTTGTTGCTCCTCCATCGTCTTCAATTGTGTTTGAAGGTATTGGGAGAATTTTGATTTTTTAGGACCACCACCAGCGGCTATTTTTAAACGATTAGCATCTAGTAAGGATTTGATCTTATCTTCATTTACAAATTTGCGAATCGCTAATTGCTGACCGATCGTTACTAGGTTAGATACGAAATAGTAGAAACTAAGGCCGGCAGGGAAGGAGTTCATGACGAACATGAAGATAACTGGCGTTATATAGGCCATCATTTTCATGTTGATTGGCTGTCCTGGTTGATCTGGTGTAATTTGGTTATTATAATAACCGTAAGCTAATTGTGATACGGTCATCAATAAACAGTATAAACTGACGTGGGCTCCATATAACGGAATCGCAAATGGTAAGGTGATAAAAGAATCATAGGTAGATAAGTCATTAGCCCATAAGAATGATTCTTGGCGTAAGTTGATCAAGTTAGGGAATAACATGAATACGGCCATCAATACGGGCATGGTGGCTAATACAGGTATACAACCGCTTAATGGATTGACCCCCACTTCGCCATATAACTTCATTGTTTCTTGTTGAACACGCGCTGCATCATCACCAATCTTCTCTTTAATTGCCGCGACTTCAGGTGCCAAAATACGAGTTTTAGCCATGGAAACGTATGATTTGTACGTTAATGGCAATAAGGCTGTTTTGATAATTAATACTAATACGATAATTAATAAGCCATAATTCTTAAAAATACTTTCTAAGAAACTGAATAGGGGAACGAAAATGTACTTCGTAATAGGCAATAAAAAGTCATAACTCAGTTTAACATTTTTACCAAATTCGGGCGCCTCTACTTTATTAACGATCTCATAATCATTCGGGCCAAAATAGAATTGAAAGGATGATCTTCCAGCCGATAAATCCTGGGCAGATGCAATGATCTGCGCATCTAGCGTTTTAATGTTTACTGAATCTTCTAAATTAGGCGTAGCAGTTAATGCTGCAGATTTGAAAGTAAATCCTTGAGGAATTACACCTGACAAGAAGTACTTCTTTTTAAAACTGATCCATTTAGTGCTCTTATCTAAATTTTCATTTGTAACAGAACTAGTATTCTCTGATAAATAATCAAATTCCTCATCTTCCGTTAATAAATAATTAATGGTTGCCTTGCGCTCTTCTGTAATATCCTTCTCTGTTTGATGTATTTGCTCTTTCCAGTGGATAAAATAATCGCCACCTGTTAAAGCCACCGATTTAGCATCTAACTGGTAATCTAAAAGGAAACCCGATTCCGGTAATACATAGCTAGAGCTTATCGTTTGACCACTGGCTAAGCTGCCCGTAAAGTTTACTTTATTACCCGTTTGAATCCCTGTAAAATCTACAGTAGAAACCTTAATTTTTCCAGCTGCTGTAGGTAATTCGATAGAGAATTCATCTTTAGATGAGTTGTACAAAAACAATCCGTCTGATTTTCCGGCATTGAAATTCGCATAACTCTTGTAGTTCTTTAGTTGAACTGAAACAAGTTTCGCTCCTTTTGAAGATAACTTTACAATGATATCTTTATTTTCTAGCGTAAATACTTGTTCTTTTTTTGCAGAAGAATCGATCGCTACTACTTTGGCAGAATCTTTTGGCGCTACGGATATCGCTTTTTTAGTTACCGCTTTCGGTGTTTCAGTAGGGATTTCTTTAGGGGCAAAGAAATATTGGTAGCCTAAAAGCATACCCATAATTAATACGATACCCGTGATGGAATTTCTATCCATGATTGTTTATTTTGAATTTTTGATGAATGGAACAGCGTGTTGGTGAGCTGCTTTGACAAATTGTACAAATAGGGGAGCTGGACTTTCTACCGTAGATTTATATTCTGGGTGAAATTGAACTCCCACGAAGAAAGGATGATTCTCTATTTCCACTATTTCTACTAAATTAGAATCAGGATTTATGCCTGATGTAATTAAGCCAGCTTTGTGAAAACGATCTAGATAGTCATTATTAAATTCATAGCGATGCCTATGTCGTTCTTGAATAGCTGTTTTACCATAAATTTTAAAAGCCAAAGTTCCCTTTTCAATCCTGCAAGGATAAGAACCCAAACGCATCGTACCGCCTTTTTCAGAGATATCTTTTTGTTCTAACATTAAGTTAATAACCGGATCTGGACTATCAGGATTCATTTCGTATGAATGAGCTTCCGTCAATCCCATCACATTCCGTGCATATTCGATGACGGCGCATTGCATGCCAAGACAAATACCTAAGAAAGGTATTTTGTTTTCCCGGGCATATTTAACTGCATTAATTTTCCCTTGAATTCCTCTTTCACCAAAACCTGGTGCCACTAAAATACCATCCAATCCTGCTAAAGTCTCAGATACGTTTTCTGCATCCATTGTTTCGGATGAAATCCATTGTAAGTTGACTTTTATATCATTAGCGGCTCCAGCATGAATAAAGGACTCAGCGATTGATTTATAGGAATCTTTTAATTCTACGTATTTTCCAATCAAACCTACCTTAATTTCAAACTTTGGATTCTGCAGTTTAGTTAAGAAACTAGTCCAATTCTTCAGGTTAGACTCCTTGTCGTTATAGATATCTAATTTATATAATACACGACTATCTAAACGTTCATTCTGCATTAGAAGAGGAACTTCATAGATAGTAGAGGCATCGCGTGCTTCGATTACATCCGCCTCAGATACATTACAGAATAAACCAATCTTCTTCTTCATTTCCTGAGGAATCGGATGTTCTGTACGGCAAACGAGGATATCTGGTTGAATTCCTGATTCTGATAATTGCTTTACGCTATGTTGGGTAGGCTTTGTTTTTAATTCCCCTGCAGAAGCTAAATAAGGAATCAAAGTCAGGTGAATAAATAGAGTGTTTTTCTCCCCTAAATCCCATTTCAACTGGCGAGCAGCTTCAATGAAAGGCAAGGACTCGATATCACCTACACAACCACCAATTTCAGTGATGACGATGTCAAATTTACCAGATTCACCCAAGAGCATAATATTGCGCTTAATTTCATCGGTAATATGTGGAACGACTTGTACGGTTTTACCTAAATAATCACCACGACGTTCTTTGGTAATGACATTATGGTAAATACGACCTGTGGTAATGTTATTAGCTTGGCTAGTGGGCGTATTTAAAAAACGCTCATAATGTCCTAAGTCAAGATCCGTTTCTGCTCCATCATTCGTCACATAGCATTCGCCATGTTCATATGGATTCAGAGTTCCTGGATCGATGTTGATATAAGGGTCAAACTTTTGGATTGTACAGGTGAGACCTCGTGCTTGTAAAAGCTTGGCTAATGACGAGGCTATGATGCCTTTTCCTAACGAGCTTGTTACACCACCCGTAACAAAAATGAACTTGGATTTCTTGGGATTCCCTTTACCAGACATTGATAGAATTGTTGATTTGGTTACGGGAAACAAAGATAGTGAAATAAAAGCATACCGAATTAATCCTATTTTTATTTTATCTTGCATTACATATAGAATTTAGATGAAACCTCAACAAATTACCCTCTTTTCAGCCTCAGCGGGATCAGGTAAAACCTATACCTTGACCATTGAGTATATCAAGATGGCGCTCTGTGAGGTGGAAACTAAGGGATATTTCCGTCGAATTTTAGCTGTGACTTTTACCATTAAGGCAGCGGAAGAAATGCGCCAAAGAATTTTGCATTTTTTAGCAGGAATGGCAGATTATCCCTCCTTTCTCCATACTTCTACTTCTGAACAAGAGAAAATTCTAGCTGTTTTTGAAAAAATTCAAACAGAACTAGCCGATGAGGGGATTATTTTAGATAAAGATAGTTTAGCTGGTCGAGCCGCTACTACTTTGCAACAAATCCTTCAGGATTATGGCTTATTCTCCGTTATGACCATTGATTCCTTCGTACAAAGGCTTAGCGCCTCCTTTGTGGTTGAATTAAATCTTCCAAGTCAATATGAAGTGTTATTAGATTCGAATGGATTGATTCATGACTTAATTAATCGACTATTAGATCAAGTAAATAGTACAGGTGATCAGGAACTTAGTACATTAATTCTGTCTTTTGCTAATCAAGAGGTAGTAGAAGGGCGGAATTGGAATCGAATGAGAGATAGTTTGCACGGATTTTTGAAGATTTCTTTAGAAGAGAAATTTTTACCGATTGAACCGCATTTAGCCCATTTTCAGGTTAATGATTTTCTTCGTTTAGAAAATCAATTACGAACCTCGCTCCAAAACATGCTTCAAGAGGTCATAACGGTGGCGGATTCTTTTATTCAGATTATTGATGGCCTGGGTTACCCGGATGCCTTCTATTATTATGGAGCAACGGGTCCTGTGGGTAATATTCGAACTTTTATCAAAAAACCAGAGATTGCTGATAAGTCTTATTCGAATTTTAAAAAAGCGATTGAAGGAAATACTTGGACCTCAGCTAAAGCGACTGGAGCTGATGAGGCTACTATTGAACAACATGCCACTGAATTAGGAGAATTGGGTAGTCAATTTATTGAATTGCAATCCCTTTATTGGAAACGTTACCGATTCTTGCATTGGGTTTTGAAGGATTTGAAGAAGCTTGCTTTATTAAATCTGATCCAGCGTGAAATGCGCGCTTATCAACAAGAAAATTCAGCTATTCCTATATTGGAATTCTCTAAGCGGGTGTATGAGGTGATTTCACAGGATCCAATTCCTTTTATTTATGAAAAGTTAGGTGATCGTTATTTCCATATTTTTATAGATGAATTTCAGGATACGTCTATTTTGCAATGGAAAAACTTTATGCCCTTGGTCGAAAATGCGACTTCAGTAGGTAAACAAAGTTTGTTAGTGGGTGACGCTAAACAATCGATTTACAAGTTTAGAGGTGGAGAGGTGAGTTTAATTGCTTCTTTAGCGACTCAGGATCGCTCTCTTGTTTCTTCTCATTTTGCGGATCAATCATTGGATGAACAGCGCTTTGACTATTTATTAAATCAAATAGGACCTAAGGCTCTAAATGATAATTACCGCAGTGCCATCGAAGTGGTAGAATTCAATAATCAATTTTACGGTTCTTTAGTTGAGAATGAATCTTTGCTTCAGATATGTCCTTTAATTAAGCCACTGTACGGCCAGAATTTAACGCAAAATCCAAAGGTAGCTCCTTCGCAGTCTAATGGTAAGGTAGACTTACTAGTGTATCACAAGTCCAAAGAGAATTTTGGTTTTACTGAACCCGAAAACGAGTTTATGTTTGAGCAGGTGGTGAATTTGATTCGGCATAATCGAAGTATCGGATTCAGGTACCAAGATTTGGCTATTTTAACACGCAAGAATAAGCATTCTCGTTATTTAGCTTTGCGTTTAAAAGAGGAGGGAATCCCAGTTATATCTTCAGATTCTTTATTAGTTCATTATTCACCTGTAGTCGGATTTATTTTATCTTATTTAGCCTTGTATGAGGAACCTAAGGAGACACTTTATTTGTATGAACTGATTTATCAATATGCTGAATTAATGGGACAGGAGGTTTCTTCAGCTGATTTAGCATTTGTTGATCAATTAGGTGGAGATTCTGCCTTTGAAAATTCTTTATTGTATTTCCAAACGAAGCGTGTTGAGGTTCCCGCTTTTTCTGATTTATTGCATTGGGTCTATGATTTGGTTTCTACTTTTGATCTTTTGAATGTATTTTCTGGTCAAGAATACCTTTGGAAGTTTTTAGATGTCTTGAATGAATATGTCTTATTAAAGGACAAACTGGTAGCTGGTTTCTTACAGCATTTTAACCAAAATCGAAATTCCTATTGTATTTCAAGTTCAAATCAAGTCGATGCAGTGACTATATCGAGTATTCACAAGTCAAAAGGATTAGAATATCCGGTTGTTATCCTGCCTTTTGTTAATTGGACATTTCAGGCTGATTCAGAGAAGATTTGGTTTGAACTAGGAGATCAGGTGTCTGAGGATTTAGAGATGGGTGAGGATTTGCGTTTACAGCATATATATGGACGGGTGAATGCTACGGAGGTTTTGGCATTTCCTGATTTAGTACAGCAAACTTTAAAAGAAAAAGAGGCAATTTTTTTAGATGCGTTGAACATGTTGTATGTGGCTACTACTCGACCAAAGCAATCATTGCATCTTCTTTTAACGGTGCCGGATATGGATTTGCATTCAAGAACACTTTCTACCTATGAAAATTCAGTCGGGAGATTACTCTATGAGTATGCACAATCAAATGGAGAATTAGTCGATTTGCCTCTTTATTTGCAAACAGAAACGGAATGGATTTCATCGTATTATTCTTTTTCTACTATTGAGGTAATCCCGTCATTAGATCGTCTCACTTCTTCAAATTTGGACAAAAATATACATATATCATTAGGAAAGGCAGTTTCACCTATTACCCTTCGTGTTAATTCTGCAAAAGCAGATTTGTATACAGCGGCTTCTCAAAAGCGGGAAATTGGTAATCAATTACATGATATATTAGCCCAATTGCCTGATATGGAGGCTTGGCCGTATGTAAGGGCAAAATCCAAACTAGACTTAGCGACTTTAGAAACACTTTTTGAATCTGAGAAGGTTCGTTCATTTTTTGCGAAGGATGTATTAGCGTTTAAAGAAGTAGATTTATTATGTCCCGATGGAAAGATTATTCGACCAGACCGGGTGAATAAAATAGGTGAGGCTTTGCAGGTGATTGACTTTAAAACGGGTAAACAAAAGCCGGAACATCATGATCAAATCAATCGTTACAAGCAAACCTTAGTCGACATGGGTTACCAGGTGACAAAAGGTGTTTTAATTTATTTAGAAACTGGAGAATTGATCGATGTATAAACGTTTACTCATTTTTGGCCTATTGATTGTCTTATTAGACTCATGCTCTTTCGTTAAACGGATATTCCATCGTTCAGGCACATCCTATTATAGTTCTTCTGAAATCAAGAATATTATTAAGGAAGCCAAGAGATTCAAAGGTGTACCGTATCGAACAGGAGGGATGGATAAGAGGGGTATGGATTGTTCAGGTCTGCTTTTTAAGGCTTATGCTTTGAATGATTTTTCGATTCCAAGGGTATCTTCAGATCAAGTTAAATTTGGAGAGGAAATTAGATTAAGGGATGTACAATTAGGTGATTGGGTGTTTTTTGCTACAGGAAAGGTAGGACTTATTAATCACGTAGGTTTAGTGACCAAAGAGCGTCCCGCTATTAGTTTTATTCACGCTAGTACCACATATGGCGTTAGAGAAGATTTGTTGTACCAAAAGTTTTGGCTTGATCGAATCGTTAAAATAATACGCCCATTTAAAAATTAATATGGTTTTTAGGCATTGATGTGCTATTTTTGCAATTCTTTTTAAAATGCTATGTCTAAAAAAATTGTAATTATTGGTGCTGGTGGTGTAGGGAATGTAGTCGTTAAAAAATGTGCGATGAATCCTGCATCCTTTTCAGAAATTGTTTTAGCCTCTCGTACTTTATCCAAATGTGATGCCATTGCCGCTGAATGCGCTGCAATAGGTTTACCTACTGCAGTAAAAACACGTCAGGTAGACGCTGATAATGTGCCTGAATTGGTGGCATTGTTCAAGGAAGAAAAGCCCTTTTTAGTCATTAATGTAGCCTTACCATATCAGGACCTAACTATAATGGATGCTTGTTTAGTGGCGGGTGTTCATTATTTAGATACGGCCAATTACGAGCCTAAAGATGTAGCAAAATTCGAGTACTCGTGGCAGTGGGCTTATCAAGACAAGTTTAAGAAAGCAGGTTTGATGGCTTTATTAGGCTGTGGTTTTGACCCAGGTGTAACGGGAGTGTATACAGCTTATGCGAACAAGCACTATTTCGATGAAATGCATTATTTGGATATTATCGATTGTAATGCGGGTGACCACGGAAAAGCCTTTGCCACTAATTTCAACCCAGAAATTAATATTCGCGAAATTACGCAAAAAGGTAAATATTGGGAGAACGGTGAATGGATTGAGATTGAACCTATGTCGATTCACAAACCGATAGATTACCCAAACATCGGACCTAAAGAATCCTATGTACTTTACCACGAAGAATTAGAATCCTTAACAAAGAACTTTCCTACGTTAAAGCGTGCACGTTTCTGGATGACTTTCGGTCAAGCGTATTTGACACACTTAGAAGTACTCCAAAATGTGGGTATGACATCCATTGCACCGATTAAGTTCAATGGAATGGATATCGTTCCTTTAGAGTTTTTAAAGGCAGTTCTTCCTGAACCAGGAACCTTAGGTGAGAATTATTCTGGTCAAACCTCCATCGGTTGCCAAATTAAAGGTATCAAAGAGGGTAAGGATACGACTTATTATGTTTGGAATAACTGCCATCATGCAGATTGCTATAAAGAGGTTCAAGCGCAAGGGGTTAGTTATACCACAGGCGTGCCTGCGATGATTGGGGCTTCTCTAATGATTGATGGATCTTGGTTTGCTCCAGGGGTATTTAATGTAGAAGAATTTAACCCCGATCCGTTTATGGAGTTGTTGAATATCCATGGATTACCATGGGATGAGCAACACAATATCACCTTACCACACGAATATTAAGATGTCTTACTATCCTTCGATTCCATCTCCTTGTTATGTATTGGAGGAAGATTTATTGATAGCTAATCTTGAACTCCTAAAACGCGTTCAACTAGAGGCTGGCATTGAAATTATTTGTGCATTGAAAGGTTTCTCCTTTTACCACGAATTCCCATTAGTTAAGCAGTATTTAGCTGGAGCCACTGCTAGTTCCTTACACGAAGCGCGTTTAGCTTCTGAGGAAATGGGAGTAAAGCCTCACGTTTATTCTCCAGCCTATTTAGAGTCGGAATGGGAAGAACTTTCATCCTATGCAGGTCATATCACCTTTAATTCACTGAATCAATACCACCAATATAGTGATCGGGCTCACGCAGCCGGTATTTCTTGCGGATTACGTATAAATCCAGAATATGCTGAAGTGGAAACCGATATGTATAATCCCTGCGTGGCTGGTTCTCGATTAGGAATTCGACGTTCTGATTTAGGTGATTTGCCCGATGGAATAGAGGGATTACATTCTCATACCTTATGTGAAAATGATTCCTTTGTCTTAGAACGTACCTTAGCCGTGATTGAAGAGAAGTTTGGTGATTTATTACCCAGCTTGAAATGGTTGAATTTAGGCGGTGGCCACTTAATTACTCGGGCAGATTACGATGTAGACCATTTAATCGGAATGTTAAAAGTTTTTTGCCAAAAATACCCTAATCTACAGATTATCTTAGAACCAGGTTCTGCAGTAGGCTGGCAAACAGGTTTTTTGAAATCTACTGTTTTAGATATTGTGGAATCTGCCGGAATTACGGTTGCTATCTTAGATGTATCCTTTGCAGCCCACATGCCGGATACTTTGGAAATGCCCTACAAGCCTAGAATCAGAGGAGCTAATTCGGATCCAGAAAAAGGAAAGCCAACTTATCGTTTTGGAGGAATGACTTGTTTGGCTGGTGATTTCTATGGTGATTACTCCTTCGAAAAGGAATTGCAAATAGGAGATGAGATTATCCTAGAAGATATGATTCACTATACGATGGTGAAGACTACAACTTTTAATGGGGTAAATTTGCCTAGTATAGGTAAATTAGATAGGCAAGAACAATTTCATTTATTGAAATCGTTCGGATACGAGTCCTTTAAAGACCGTTTGTAATGGTGGAGAAGATCGGTCTCGAACCGACGACCTCTTGCATGCCATGCAAGCGCTCTAGCCAACTGAGCTACATCCCCATTTAAAAATTAACTTTAACACCCACACCACCTTGGATATGTAGGTAAAATGGATTAGGCAATAATTCTGAATACATCCCAAGCTCCGCAAAAAAGGATAGATTAGGAGCGTCAATAGGAAAATATTCTAATCCAGCTATTCCAGCACCCCCTAAACCTCGTTTCGTTTCTGGGAATATGGAATTATCTAAAAAGAGATTTCTTGATACAAATTGTGGTCCAACTCCATAATAATAATGTAAATCAGCATTTAGTAGTGTGGGACGATGCCATAGATACAAGGCATTTATCGAAAAGCCAATATTTTGAAAACTCCCATTTTGATAGGAGCGATTTGTACCCCAAAGCCCTCCATAGGTTCCGAAATTGAATTCCACTGCATTCCTACCACTCGGAAGATACCTCTTAATCATAAATCCACCGGGTTCTCCCACTCTAAATCCTGCTGCCCAATCTTTCATCTGTGCCTTTACCGGGCTTAGGCAACCTACTAGAATGAAGATAATATACAGGCGTTTGAACATACTAAGCCGAATAGAATTGGGTGATTAGATTAACTAATTTATCGTTTTCTTCTGACATACCAATCGTAATACGTATAGAATCTTCACACAAGGATACAGAACTACGGTTTCTAGTGATCAATTTGGCCTCTATCAAATAGTTAAATAAATCAGTTGCACGCTTAAAATGTACTAATAGGAAGTTAGCATCTGATGGGTAAATCTGAATAACTTCTGCCATTTCTTGTAGCGAATTTATGAGGCGAGTACGCTCGGATAATATCAATTGAACGGATTCTTCCTTAAAGGAAAGATTCGCTAGAGCCTTGTAAACAATCTCTTGTGTCGCTCCTCCAATATTATAAGGTGGTTTAATCTTATTCAACAAGCTAATGATGGTGGGATGTGCAAAAGCCATGCCTAGACGAAGCGATGCGAGACCATATGCTTTGGAAAGCGTCTGCATCACGATAACCTGGGGATACTTGGTTAATTCTAAAACAAAACTAGGCTCATCAGAAAAATCTATGTAGGCTTCATCAATGATAACAAACCCTGATTTAAATGATTCAATTAGCGCATATATATCAGAACGTTTCAATTTATTTCCAGTCGGATTATTAGGCGAACAAAGGAATAACAATCGTGTATTTTCATCCACCGTTTGTAAAATACCTTCTACATCTAATTGATACTGCTTCGTTAGACTAACCTTGCGCTGTTCGATGTGATTAATCGAGGCACTCACCTCATACATTCCATAGGTAGGAGGGCATAAAATAATATTATGCACACCCGATTGACAAATCATACGCATGATTAAATCAATCGCCTCATCTGATCCATTCCCTAGAAATATTTGATCAGTTGAGCAGGATTTAATAGTAGCTATTTGTTCTTTAATGGCTAATTGTAAAGGATCCGGATAACGATTCCATTTTTCGGGAACTCCAGAACCTACTGGATTCTCATTCGCATCTAAAAATATGCCCTCTTTACCCTTAAATTCATCTCTAGCTGATGAATAAGGTTTCAGGTTCCAAATATGGGGTAATATGAAGTTTTCAAAATTCATATTTAGTTGATTCTAATTTTAACTGCATTTGCGTGCGCCTGTAAAGATTCCGCTTCAGCCATATCTATGATGGTTTTCCCTAAAGCTTCTAATCCTTGTTTCGAAATAGACTGCAAGGTGATTTTCTTCGTAAAGGAATCCAGATTTACACCTGAATAAGCTCTTGCAAATCCATTGGTTGGCAAGGTATGATTTGTTCCTGAGGCATAATCACCTGCAGATTCAGGAGTATAATGCCCTAAGAAAATAGATCCTGCATTGCGAATGTGTTGTGAAAAACTTTCCGCATTGTCACAGGCTAAAATCAAGTGTTCAGCCGCGTATTCGTTTAATAAGTCAATAGCTTCTGCTGAAGTATTCACTAGAACGAACTTAGAATTAGCTAAGGCTTTTTCAGCTAGATCTTTTCTAGGTAATTCGGCTAATTGGGTAGTGATTTCAGCTATAGATTGCTCCAAAATGGCAGATGAGGTACTAATTAATATTACCTGAGAATCTGCCCCATGTTCTGCTTGCGATAACAAATCTGAAGCGATATATGCCGGATTTGCTGTTTCGTCAGCATAAACAGCTACTTCTGATGGGCCAGCTGGCATATCGATGGCAATACCTATTCGGTTCGCATACATTTTAGCTGCTGTCACATATTGGTTTCCTGGACCAAATATTTTATAAACTGCCGGTACACTTTCCGTCCCTAAACTCAAGGCTGCAATGGCTTGAGAACCACCTACTTTCGCCATCTTAGTTACACCGCATAATTTCGCAGCATAAAAGATCGCTGGGTGAACTGCTGGCGTACAAAGAACTACTTCTTTGCATTCTGCAATTCGAGCAGGTATAGCTAACATCAATACCGTCGAAAATAGGGGAGCAGTTCCTCCAGGAATATAGATTCCTACTTTATCAATACCTGTGGCTTTTTGCCAACATAGAACACCAGGGTTTACTTCTATTTTAGTCGGGACCAATTTTTGGGCCGCGTGAAAGGCATAAATATTTGCATAGGCGTGATCGATAGCCTTTTGCAGTTCTACACCCGTTTGAGCTGCTAATTCATCAATTTGTTCTGCACTATACAGAATATCTGTAATCACTCTTTTCTCGTAGTTAGCTGTTAAATCACGCAAGGCTTGATCGCCCTTCGCTTTAACTAGACTGAAAACATCCGTAATTAACGCATCTAATTGTCCTTGTTCTAAAGCAGGACGCTGACAAATAGCTGAATAATCTGAACGAGAAGGATAATTGATCTGTGTAAACATGATTAAAGAATCATTTTTTCAATTGGTAAGACTAAAATACCTTCAGCCCCTGAATCGCGTAGGTTTTCGATGATATTCCAAAAATCATTTTCTTCAATGACAGAATGTAAAGAGAACCAGCCTTTGGTTGCTAATGGTAATACGGAAGGAGATTTCATGCCTGGTAATAAGGCTGTCACTTTTTCAATATTTTGCTCTTGTACATTTAATACAACGTATTTCGCATTTTGTCCTCTTTGAACCGAATCTATTCTAAATAGTAATTTCTCTAAATTGCTCTTCTTCTCAGCTGATAAAGATTGGTTAGAGATCATTACTGCTTGACTCTCGAATACGGTTGCTACTTCTTTTAATCCATTGCTTAGAAGAGTTCCCCCTGTGGATACGATATCGCAAATGCCTTCTGCGAGTCCGATAGAAGGTGCAATTTCTACCGATCCAGAGATTTCGTGCATTTCGGCCTTAACTCCATTTTTTAGTAAAAATTGATTCGTCAAATTTGGGTAGGAAGTAGCAATACTTTTCCCTTGGAATTGTTTTAAATCCGTATAGTTTTCACCGCGAGGAATTGCAAGCGACAAACGGCATTTAGAAAAGCCTAATTCTTTTACAATAGCTACTTTTCGGGTATGTTCCATTAATACATTTAGGCCTACTACGCCTAAATCAGCAACTCCATCTTCCACATAACCAGGAATATCGTCATCGCGTAAGAATAAAAATTCAATAGGGAAGTTGCTTGATATAGAACGAAGCTTAGAACCCCCTGATTCAAATTTAATTCCACACTCTTTAAACAACTTTAAAGAATCGTCACTTAAACGTCCTGATTTCTGTACAGCAATTCTGATATTGTTTGTGCTCATGGTATTTATTGATAAAAATTAAGCCCCGAGGTTATTCGAGGCTTAAACAATCATTTTTATAAAAACATTTTGATCGGATCCTCTAGGTATTGTTTCAGTGTTAACAGGAACGCAGCCCCTGTTGCACCATCTACCACGCGATGATCACAAGTCAAAGTTAATTTCATAATGTTGGTTGCATAGAATTGGCCATTCTTAACTCCTACCGTTTCTTTAATTCCACCTACTGCAAGAATACAAGACTCCGGTGAATTAATGATCGAAGTGAATTGATCAATTCCAAACATACCCAAGTTGGAAACGGTAAACGTATTACCTTCCCAATCTTTCGGTTGCAATAATTTATTTTTAGCCTTAGCACCTAAATCTTTTGCTTCCGCAGAGATTTGTGCGATTGATTTCTCGGATGCAAAACGGATTACAGGAACTAATAAACCGTCTTCTACTGCAACAGCCATACCAATGTGCACGTGTTTATTTACACGAATACGGTCTTCCATCCAGTAGGAGTTCACTTTAGGATGCTTCGCCAGAGATAGGGCAGTAGCCTTGATGACCATATCATTAAATGAAATCTTCACTGGGAATGTTTCATTCATACTGACACGCGCCTCCATTGCCTTATCCATGTTGATTTCCATCGTCAGATAGAATTCCGGAGCGCTGAATTTAGATTCTGATAAACGACGCGCGATAGTCTTACGCATCTGGCTGTTTGGAATATCTTCAAAGCTTTCTACACCGCCGGTGAAGTTAGCATTTGAGCCACCTGAATTCGGATTATATTCTTCTACATCTGCCTTCGTGATACGACCACCTTCACCCGTTCCTGTGATCCAGTTTAAGTTATATCCTTTTTCTTTTGCCAAAGCACGAGCTAAAGGACTTGCTTTCAACTCTATACCTGGCTTAGAGGCAGCTTTTTCTTCCACTAAAGGCGCCTTTGTCATCACAGGTGCTGGTGCACTTGCAACAGGCGCAGCCACTGGAGCTGCAACAACAGGTGCTGGAGAAGTGGCTTTCGGAGCGGCTTCAGCGTCTAAAATCAATTGAAAATTAGCACCTGGCTCACCTACGATAGCAATGACGCCGTCTACGATGACACCTTGACCTTCTTTAGCACCAATGTATAATAGCGTACCATCTTCATAGTTCTCTAATTCCATGGTTGCTTTATCTGTCTCAACTTCTGCAATGATATCTCCACTTTTTACTACATCACCTACGGCTTTTAACCACTTGGCGATGACACCCTCGATCATCGTATCACTCATTTTAGGCATTCGGACTGCTATGGCTTTCACTCCACTTAAATCTATGGCTGGTGTAGATGCAGGAGCTTCTGATACAGCTGCAACTGGTGCAGCAACAGGTTCTGAAGCTACGGGAGCTGAAGTAGTTGAGGCAATAGGTGCAGCTAAAAGAGCTGAATAATCTTCTCCTGGTGTTCCTACAATAGCGATAATCCCATCTACTGGAACTGCTTCGCCTACTTTAACGCCGATATATAATAAAGTTCCGTCTTCGTAATTCTCTAATTCCATCGTTGCTTTGTCTGTCTCGACTTCAGCAATAATGTCGCCAGATTTAATAACGTCCCCTTCTTTTTTAAGCCAATTAGCGATTACACCCTCTAACATGGTGTCGCTCATCTTAGGCATTCTAATTACTTCAGCCATCTTATTTTGTTTGAAAGTTTAAAATTACGCTTTAAACCCTGTTTTTAAAAATTTTATGTAATAATTATTCTCTATTAATCAAGTTTGAGAACCGCCATAAATGCTTCCTGAGGAATTTCTACATTACCCACTTGTCGCATGCGTTTTTTACCTTTCTTTTGTTTCTCTAATAATTTACGCTTACGAGAAATATCACCGCCATAACATTTGGCCAAAACATCCTTACGCAACGCCTTCACTGTCTCACGCGCAATAATTTTCTGGCCGATCGCTGCTTGAATAGCAATTTCAAACTGTTGCCTTGGAATTAATTCACGTAATTTCTCACACAAACGTTTCCCCCAATCATAAGCTTTATCGCGGTGAACAATAGCTGACAGAGCATCGACTTTCTCTCCATTTAACATGATATCTAATTTAACCATGTCGCCCGGTTCGTAATCTTTGTATTCGTAATCGAGGGAAGCATAACCTCTTGAAATCGTTTTTAAACGATCAAAGAAGTCAAAAACTACCTCAGAAAGCGGCATGTCAAACGTTAATTCAACGCGATCCGTCGTCAGGTAGATTTGATTCACTAAAATACCACGTTTATCCATACAAAGACTCATAATCACGCCCGTATACTCAGATTTTGTGATGATTTGAGCTTTAATGTAGGGTTCTTCTATAATGTTAATCAAGTTAGGCTCAGGTAATTCTGCTGGAGCTGAGACCCACATTTCCTCATTCGCAGTTGTAATAACTTTGAATTTTACGGAAGGGACAGTCGTGATAACCGTCATATCGAATTCGCGTTCTAGCCGTTCCTGCACAATTTCCATGTGAAGCATGCCCAAGAAACCGCAACGGAATCCAAATCCTAAAGCAGCAGATGTTTCTGGCTCCCAAACTAGAGAAGCATCATTTAATTGAAGCTTTTCCATTGCATCTCGTAAGTCCTCAAACTCAGATGTTTCTACTGGATATATGCCCGCAAAAACCATCGGTTTAACTTCTTCAAAACCTTGAATAGCGGTTACGGTAGGATTAGCTACATGCGTGATGGTATCACCTACCTTTACTTCTTTTGCTTCTTTTATGCCTGATATCAAATAACCAACGTCACCCGTTTTAATGATTTGTTTAGGCTCTTGTTCTAAACCTAAGGTGCCTATTTCATCGGCATGGTATTCTTTACCTGTATTGATAAATTTTACTTTATCACCTTTTCTAATTTCCCCATTATATACACGAAAAATTACTTCAATACCGCGATATGAGTTAAACGTGGAATCAAAGATTAAAGCTTGTAGTGGGGCAGTAGGCTCACCTTTGGGAGCAGGAATACGTTCTACCACAGCATCTAAAATATCTTTGATGCCTATTCCTTCCTTGCCTGAGGCATGAATGATATCTTCTTTTTTGCAACCAATTAAATCAATAATCTGATCAGACACCTCATCAGGCATTGCACCAGGCAAATCAATTTTATTCAAGACCGGAATGATCTCTAAATCATGGCTGATAGCTAGGTAAAGGTTAGAAATAGTTTGTGCTTCAATACCTTGTGACGCATCTACGATTAATAATGCTCCTTCGCAAGCAGCAATGGAGCGTGAAACTTCATAAGAGAAATCGACGTGTCCTGGCGTATCGATCAAGTTAAATGTATACAATTCACCATCCTTTGGATATTGCATTTGAATCGCGTGCGATTTAATCGTTATCCCACGTTCGCGTTCTAAGTCCATATCATCGAGTAATTGATTCATCATATCCCGCTTTTGTACGGTGTTAGTGAATTCAATCATACGATCGGCTAAAGTACTTTTTCCGTGATCAATATGGGCAATGATGCAAAAATTACGCAGGTGTTTCATATAGAATTATTTCTCCTTAGGGCTTCCCCTTAAACTAAGCTACAAATATAGCCAAAACAAGGCATTTAACCCGTTTTATTGATTCATTAAATCTTCAATTTCCTCCCAATCCAACGGAATGTTTTTCATTAGATTGATATTCTTCCCAGATTTGATGATTAAGTTGTTTTCCAAACGAATTCCCAATCCCTCTTCTTGAATATAAATCCCTGGTTCACAGGTAAGAACCATTCCTTCTTGAAAAGGTTTGTATTTATCCCAAACATCGTGCACATCTAAACCTAAATGATGAGCTACTCCATGCATAAAGTATTTTTTAAAGTGAGGGTTCGCCGGATTTTGTTTCTCCACATCTGCACGGGAGAACAAACCTAAATCGATTAGTTGGCCTTCCATAAATCGCTCGACCTCTTTCTGGTAATCTACCCAAAACACCCCTGGCTGCATAATTTCTGTAGCGTAGTCCAATACAGTGTGGACTGCCTGATACACCTGCTTTTGACGAGGACTAAATCTTCCATTGACCGGAATGGTACGTGTCATGTCAGCATTGTAATTTGCGTATGAAGCTCCAACGTCTAATAAAAGCAGATCCCCGTCTTTACAAGGTAGCGCGTTGTCTATGTAATGTAGCACGCACGCATTAGCTCCGGACGCAATAATAGGTGTGTAGGCAAAGCCCTCTGATCGATTACGTGTGAATTCGTGAATGAATTCTGCTTCTATCTCGTATTCAGTTATACCCGGTTTAGTAAAATTCAATACGCGCCTAAAGCCTTTCTCAGTTATGTCACAAGCGACTTGTAGTGCTTGTATTTCTTCTGGTTCTTTCTGCATACGTAAATCGCTCAAAATAGGAGCGAGGCGACCAATGGTGTGATTCGGATAGGTACTTCGTAAAGTAGCTCCTAAGCGTGCATTCTGCGTTTGAACGGCAGATGCGTTGCGTAAATGTTCATTATCAGTCAAATAGAGATGATTCGCTGAATAAATTAACGTCTTTAGAAGTGTATCGAAATTAGAAGTCCATTGGATGTTTTTAATGCCGGAGGTTTGAATCGCCTCGTCTTTGGTATACTTATGTCCTTCCCAAATCTCGATTAATTCCGATGTTTCGCGCACAAAAGCAATTTCTCTCCACTGTGCTTCTGGGGCGTCTGGATATAAAATCAATAACGTTTCCTCTTGATCTAATCCGGACAAATAAAATAAATCGCTGTTTTGTTTGAAACCCATCGTACCATCTGCATTCGTAGGCATAATGTCATTGGAACTAACAACAACGATGGATTTAGGCGGGAGTTGTGCGTACAACTTCGCCCGATTCTTTTTGAATAATTCAGCTGAAAATGGAGTATATCTCATCTTATTTGCGACAAACGTAAATGATTTCTTCTAGTGGTAAAGCCATTCTGTTACTTTCAGATAAACCCAGTTTTTCGATGAGATTTACCGATTCTACTTGAAAGCCAGATTTCTCTAATTGGGTTCCGTAATCGCGGCCATAGATTCGCAAGTGATCATCTTGTAAGAAATGAATCTCTCTTTCTCTTGGATCCGTAATGCTTGCATCTTCATAGGTAGTTGCGAGATCGTAGCGTTGTGGACTTTGGCATAAAGCAAATCCGGATGGCTTTAATACCCGTCTGATTTCCTGCATACAGCGCACATCATCTTTTACGTGTTCCAAAACGTGGTTGCAAAATACCGCATCAAATGTATTATCCTCAAAGGGAATATCGTGTAAATCCATTTTTACTTTTGCTAAAGGACTTTCGATATCTGCAGTTATATATTGATCGCCTAAATGCTGCTCAAAACGTTCTATAAAGCAATATTCTGGTGCGATGTGCAATAATTTAGGTTTATCCGTGAAAAATGATGTCTCGTTTTTTAAATATAAATACATTAAACGATGACGCTCCAAACTTAGACAAGAAGGACAAAGCGCATTTTCACGTGGCGTTAATCGGCCATATGGTAAGAAATGACGAAAGGAATGATCACAAACAGGACAATAGACTTTATTTCCACTTAGAAAAATACTGTATATTTTAATGAGTCTGTGTGCGAATAATTGAATGAATTTTCTCGGGATAAATCGTAAAACCCAGCTAATGATATATTTCATAGAAACAAAAAAGGGAAGGCTTTTATGTTTAAAACCTTCCCTTCAAAATTAAGAAATTTATTACATTTTTCTTAACCAAATATTTCGATAACTAACCGCATTTCCGTGATCTTGAAGGCTTATAGGGCCAGGACCGTGAACGGGATTTAAAGGTTGACCTATATATTCCGTTGTGCCTTGAATCTTGGTATGATTCTGAATCACAATTCCATTATGAATAACTGTTATGTAAGCAGGTGTATCAATTCCTCCGTTTACTGTAAAAATTGGCGCTGTGTAAATAATATCATAGGTATTCCATTCTCCCATTTTAGAGGAAGCATTCACTAATGGAGGAGTTTGCTTATATATAGAACCAGCTTGACCATTTCGGTAAGTGGGGTTTTGATACGAGTTCATTACCTGAACCTCATACATTCCTTGCATAAATACTCCACTGTTCCCTTTACCTTGGCTTTTTAAAGTCTCCGGCTCAATAGGAGTTTGCCATTCGATGTGTAATTGATAATTAGTAAATTTTTCTTTAGTAGAAATATTACCTGTTTTGCCTACTACGGTCATTTTTCCATCAGCCACTTTCCAACGAGCTGGTGAACCATCTCTGGCAGATTCCCAGTTATCTAGATTTTTTCCATCAAATAATAGGATGGCGTCAGAAGGAACTGCCCCAGGAGTGACTACTGTGATGCTAGGTTCCCAATATTCTGTATCATTGGGGTTCGTTGGATTTACTTTCGCGTGACGGTGATCTTGTGCCATTGCGAAGTTAGTCGCACCTAAAATAAGGGCCGATACGATGTATAATGTCTTTTTCATAGAGTTAGAGGTTTAAATTGAACATAAAAAAACCGGCATAAACCGGTTTAAATTTAAAGAATATTATTCTTATTTAGCAAAGCTAGCTTTAATAGCTTCTACATCAACTAACTTGATGATAGGTCTTGCCTTTAAGATTTTGATAGCTGCAACCTTGTTGTTAGCTACTGCTTTATTTCTTCTGTCTTTACGTTTTAGTCTTGTTACTGCCATGTCTTTGATAATTTGGTTTGCAAAAATAGCTAAAATCGACTATTATCAAAAATATTATAGCATAATTAATTAAATTTGTTTTTTAGATATGATGCAGAAACCAGCAAACGCACGAGGTACTAGGGATTTTGGTCCTACAGAAATGGCAAGACGTAATTACGTTTTCGACATTATAAAGACTCATTTTCAAGGATTTGGCTTCCAAACAATTGAGACTTCTGCCATTGAAAACCTATCTACTTTAACTGGTAAGTATGGGGAAGAGGGGGATCAGTTATTATTTAAAATATTAAATAGTGGTGATTATTTGTCCAAAGTTTCTGCATCCGACATCGATGCAGGTTCAAAATCATTCACATCGAAAATTTCTGAAAAAGGCCTTCGTTATGATTTAACGGTACCCTTTGCGCGCTTCGTTGCAATGAATCGGAATGAGCTAGCTTTTCCATTCCGTAGATATCAAATTCAACCGGTTTGGAGGGCAGATCGTCCGCAGCGTGGTCGCTACCGTGAGTTTTATCAATGCGATGCCGATATTATTGGTTCTGATTCATTAGTAAATGAGGCAGAGCTTATTGCCTTATTTCAATCGATTTTCAATTCGTTAAAGCTACGTGTTAATTTATTTTTAAATTCTCGTAAGATATTAGTTGGTATAGTTGACAGTTTAGGTGAAAGTAAGCGTTTTGTAACTTTCACTGTAGCCTTAGATAAACTGGATAAGATTGGTTGGGAGAATGTGGCAAAAGAGTTAGAAGAAAATGGTTTTACTCAAGAGAAATCGGATGCTATTAAGGATCTTGTATTGTTTGAAGGAACAAATGAAGAGAAAATTGCCAAATTGACTAGCTTTTTTGGTTCTAATGTTGTCGGTTTACAAGGTTTAGCAGAAATAAAAGAGGTTTTGTCCTTATCTGAGACTAATGGTTTTTCTTCCGATAATCTTGTTTTCGATTACAAATTAGCTCGCGGCTTAAGCTATTATACGGGGTTGATTTATGAGGGTAAAGCCGTTGATCTACCTTTTGGATCTATCGTAGGAGGAGGTCGTTATGATGATTTGACGAGTTCTTTTGGTTTGCCTAATATGTCAGGAGTGGGAATCTCTTTTGGGATTGAGCGTATCCTAGATGTGATGGAAGAATTAAAATTATTCCCTGAGATCGCCACGAGCGCTAGTGCCATCTTATTTACTTATTTTGATGAAACTGGACGTAAAGCAAGTTTAGGAATGGCAAATGAATTGCGTAAAGCAGGAATTCCAGCTGAGGTTTATCCAGATATTGCCAAAATCAAGAAGTCGTTCGAGTTCGCTGACAAGAAGAAAATAGCTTACGTAGCCGTAATAGGGGAGTCAGAGTTGAAAGAAGGAAAAGCGAACGTTAAGAATATGAAAAATGGAGAACAGAACCTGCTCTCCATTTCTGAAATGATCACTTTATTGCAATAGTTTTTATCTCCAGGCTTTGAATTGATTAATCAGTCCATTAGTTGAAGAATCGTGAGAAGTTATTTTTTCTTCATTCTCTAATTCAGGAAGAATCGAATTAGCTAATTGCTTTCCTAATTCTACACCCCACTGATCGTAGCTAAAGATGTTCCAGATTACACCCAGAACAAATATCTTGTGTTCATACATCGCTATTAGAGAACCTAAAGTACCTGGATCGATTTGCTTTACTAGGAATGAATTAGTTGGTTTATTTCCTTCAAATACCTTGAATGGGGCTAATTTTTCGATTTCCTTTTCGCTTAAACCTGCTTTTTGCAATTCAGAGACTACCACCTCTTTCGACTTACCATTCATTAATGCCTCTGTTTGTGCAAAGAAATTCGACATCAACAAGGTGTGGTGATTACCTATTTTATTGTGCGTTACGGCGGGAGCAATGAAATCAGCTGGAATTAATTGAGTTCCTTGGTGGATCAACTGATAGAATGCATGTTGGCCATTTGTACCCGGTTCTCCCCAAATAACTGGTCCCGTAGCATAGTTAACACGCTTGCCAGAACGATCAATCGTCTTTCCATTCGATTCCATATCTCCTTGTTGGAAATAGGCGGCAAAACGGTGCATATATTGGTCATATGGTAGAATAGCGTGCGTAGGGGCATTGAAGAAATTAACGTACCAAATACCAAGTAAACCTAAGATTACCGGGATGTTGTTTTCAAATGTTGCTGAAGCAAAATGACTGTCCATAGCTTCTGCACCTGCTAAAAGGGCTTCAAAATGATCGTATCCTACTGAAAGACAGATTGATAATCCGATGGCAGACCATAAAGAATAACGACCACCTACCCAATCCCAGAATACAAACATGTTCGCCGTATCTATGCCAAATTCTGCTACTGATTTCGAATTTGTGGATAATGCCACAAAATGCTTAGCAACGGCTGCATTGTCTTTAGCCGCAGCTAAGAACCAATCCCTAGCTGAAAAAGCATTCGCCATCGTTTCTTGAGTAGTGAATGTTTTAGAAGCAATTAAGAAAAGGGTAGTCTCTGGATTCACTTTCTTTAAGGTTTCTGCGATGTGTGTGCCATCCACATTACTAACAAAGTGAACATTTAATCGAGTTTTATATGGTTTTAATGCCTCTGTCACCATTACGGGACCTAGGTCAGATCCTCCAATTCCGATGTTTACCACATCTGTAATTTCTTTGCCAGAAAAACCTCTCCATGCACCTGAGATTACTTTCTCAGAAAATTCCTTCATCTGTGCCTTTACGGCTTGAATTTTAGGGATAATATCTTCTCCATCCACCTTTACTGAGGCAGTTGATTTGGCTCTTAATGCGGTATGCAAAACCGAACGACCTTCCGTCTGATTGATCTTGTCACCTTGAAACTGTGCTTTAATTGCGCTTTCTAACCCACATTCTTTAGCTAATAGTAATAGAGAATGAAAAGACTTTTCATCAATTAGATTTTTCGAATAGTCAAAGAATATGCCGTTAAATGTTTGGCTATACGTAGCTTGTCTTTTTGAATCTTGTTGAAACAATTGAGCGATCGTAATAGAGGCCAAACGAGTTTGATCAAAAAGTAAAGCTTTATAAGCGGAGGTAGAAGTAAAATTAATCGTTGATAACATGCGGATTATATTAATGAGCTACAAAAATACGGTTTTAAAATAAAAAATGCCAAAATCCACGTTTAATGAATCTTGGCATTTATCGAGCATTTTAACCGATTATAAATTCGGTTGAGGAGTTTTGCGTAGATAGGGTTTTACGGAGGTAAATCCTTTTGGAAATTTAGTCACCGCCTCTTCATTTGAAACGGATGGAACGATGATCACATCATCCCCATTGACCCAATCTGCAGGTGTCGCAACCTGGTAGTTTGCTGTTAATTGAAGTGAATCAATCACTCGCAAAATTTCAGTAAAATTTCGTCCCGTTGATGCTGGGTAAGTAAGCGTTAATTTAATTTTCTTATCTGGTCCAATAACAAACACTGAGCGTACAGTTGCTTTTTCAGATGCATTAGGGTGAATCATATCATATAACAAGGCTACTGTTTTCTCTGGATCTGCGATGATGGGGAAATTCATCTTTACAGAATTCACCTCCTCGATATCTGGTACCCATTTGTTGTGTGACTCTAAACTATCGACTGAAATTGCGATTGGCTTTACATGGCGTTTTTGGAATTCACCATTTAAAAGTGCGGTCTTACCTAATTCAGTTGTACAAACCGGGGTGAAATCCGCAGGATGACTAAATAACAATACCCAAGAATCACCAATAAATTCGTGAAAATTTATATGACCTAGCGTCGTATCAGCGCTAAAGTCTGGTGCAATATCTCCTAATCTTAATGACATAATAGCAGGGGTTAAAGAGTTAAACTAGTTTGTCTACCAAATATATAGATTTTAAAAACAATAAAAAAGCAATCCTAAAATAGGATTGCTTTTAACATTACACTTCATCAACAAACTAAAAACCAAATAAATTAAAATGCTGTAGGAGAAGGATTCGAACCTCCAAGATGCAGTTAGCCTCGACACAGAACTGATTTAGTGGTCAACCCATTATGCCGTGTTTATCCTGAACTCACCACCCCCGAGACAGGAGGGCACGTCTGCCAATTTCATCACCCTACAGTGAAAATTACTACCTTTGCAGTAATTGATATGACAAATATAAAAGGAGATTTTAATTTTTTCAAAAATAATTGCCTTTTTTTGCATAATTTTTAATTTGAACCGAAAATAATTACGAAAATTCAATGGAAAAGAAGTTTGAGCTTGATCCTTTAGATTATAAAATACTCGAAATTTTAGTAAAAGACGCGAATTTGCCTTACACTGAGATTGGCACACGTCTTGACGTTTCAGGGGGAACTGTTCACGTTCGAATGAAAAAGATGGAATCCTTAGGAATTGTTAAAGGGGCACAACTGTTAATTGATTATTCTAAAATAGGATGGGATATTACTGCATTTTTAGGTATTTATTTAGATAAAAGTAGTCTATACGAAGATGTGGCTAAGCAATTAGAGCAAATTCCGGAAATCGTTAATATTCATTATACGACTGGTATTTACTCTATTTTTGCTAAAATTATCTGCCGGGATACGCAGCATTTGCGCGAAGTATTACACGACAAAATTCAACGTGTTACTGGTATTCAACGAACTGAAACCTTTATATCTCTTGAAGAAAGTCTAATCAGAAATACACCTTTATTGTAGTTGTTTAGATTTATTCTAAATTAAGTCTATTTTTCTCCAAAATCCTTTTGTAATTTTGTAATCTAAATGCAATATAATGGCAGAGAAAGTAGATGATATTTTACAAGAAGTAACTTCAACCGATTATAAGTACGGGTTTGAGTCTCATTTCGAGACAGATGAAGCTCCTATAGGTTTAAGTGAATCAATCATTCATTTTATTTCGGAGAAAAAGAATGAACCCGATTGGATGTTGGAATGGCGATTATCCGCTTACCGTTACTGGAGAACATTAGCTGAACCAGATTGGGCTAATTTATTATATACCCCTACGAAATACGATGAGTTAAAGTATTATTCTGCTCCAGTTCAAAAAAAGCAATTGAATTCATTGGATGAAATAGATCCAGAATTGCGGCGAACTTTTGAGAAATTAGGTATTTCATTAGACGAACAAAAACGACTTTCTAATGTTGCGGTGGATGCCGTTATTGACTCCGTTTCAGTTGCAACCACGTTTAAAGAAACTTTGCTAGAAAAAGGAGTTATTTTTTGCTCTATTTCTGAGGCTGTAAGAGAGTATCCTGAGTTAATTAAGAAATACCTGGGCTCAGTAGTTCCAGTAAAGGATAATTATTTTGCAGCTTTGAATAGCGCGGTTTTTTCTGATGGATCCTTTTGTTATATCCCTAAAGGCGTTCGTTGCCCGATGGAATTATCTACTTATTTCCGTATTAATGCTTCAGGTACAGGTCAATTCGAACGTACCTTAATCGTTGCTGAAGATGAATCTTATGTTTCCTATTTAGAGGGTTGTACTGCTCCCATGCGCGATGAGAATCAATTACACGCTGCAGTGGTAGAAATTTATGTTCATGCAGGTGCAGAAGTGAAATATTCCACCGTACAGAACTGGTATCCTGGTGATAAAGAAGGGAAGGGCGGTATTTATAATTTCGTAACCAAGCGGGGAATTTGTGATGGGGCTCATTCGAAATTGTCATGGACTCAGGTGGAGACAGGTTCAGCGGTAACATGGAAATATCCTTCAGTTATCTTAAAGGGTGATTATTCAATCGGTGAATTCTATTCAGTTGCTGTAACTAATAATTATCAACAAGCTGATACCGGGACTAAAATGATTCACTTAGGGAAGCATTCAAAGTCGCGCATTGTATCAAAAGGTATTTCAGCAGGATTCTCTCAAAATTCGTACCGTGGTCTGGTTCAAGTGGCTAGAAAAGCGGATGGATCTAAGAATTTCTCTCAATGTGATTCCCTTTTATTAGGGGATAAGTGTGGTGCACATACATTTCCATACCTAGAGGTTAAAAACAATACGTCGTCTGTGGAACATGAAGCTACTACTTCAAAAATTGGCGAGGATCAAATTTTTTATTGTAATCAGCGCGGATTGAGTACTGAGACGGCTGTGGCTTTGATCGTGAATGGATATGCCAAAGAAGTGTTGAAACAATTACCAATGGAATTTGCTGTTGAAGCGCAAAAGCTTTTGGCTATTTCATTAGAAGGTTCGGTAGGGTAATTTATTTAACTCCTCCGGTATGGATGGCCACTAGTTTCGTATTGGGAGCTATGTGGCCATTTTTTATATGTTCAATCAAAGCGTAGAACATACGTCCCGTATAAATGGGCTCAATAGGTATTTGATGTTTCACATAAAAATCAGCACAAAATTGATCTAACTCGTGGTTCTGTTTGGCATATTTTCCAAAGACATAAGCATCCTCAATGGCTAAATTAGCCGGAAGCTTATGCTCCTCTATTTCAGTTTTATTATTTAATGTCAAGACGCCCACGACTGGTTTGTTAGAGTAATTTGCTACTCCAATAGCCGTTGCTCCGGTACCTATTGCGGTGTAAATTAAATCATGTTCAGGCAGTTCGTTTACTAAATCTTCCATGCCTTGCATAGCTAACCTTCCAAATCCACCCTCTGCAATTACTTGATATGACTCAAATTCAGCAGGAATGGGTTTCATCCGATAGTCCGTTCTCGAGATAAATTGCAATTTCATGCCCCATTCATTCATTTTGGTTAAAAAGGGATTACTCTCTATGTTTAATTCGTCCCCTCTAATGATTCCAACTGTTGGGATTCCTAGCGAATGACCAGTAAAGGCGAGGGCATAGAGATGATTTGAATAAGCTCCACCAAAACTTAATAGGCCAGAATGTGTGTTAAATGAGAAGGTTTGGAGATAATTTTTTAATTTACGCCACTTATTTCCTGATATGATAGGATGGATGAGGTCATCTCTTTTGACAAACACTTGAATTCCTTTTGAATTCCAGCATTCATCATAGATTTCTTCTATCGGAGAAGGTAAGTGTAACGCGTTAAATTCAAAATTTGCTATGTCCATCGATCCAGAAATGAATGCTCCTGATTCCGAAGAGGAAGACGATTTATTTGAGCATTTTAATTTCACCGTTGACAAAGGTCAGCAATTACTCAGAATCGACAAATATTTGATGATTAAAATTGCGGGTACAAGTCGCAATAGGATTCAAGTAGGTATCGATGCAGGTTCTGTTAAGGTAAATGGAGGGTTGATCAAGTCTAATTACCGCGTAAAGCCTTTAGATGCGATATCGGTTTCATTTGCAAATCCTCCACGTGATAAGGAGGTTTATCCGGAAGATATTCCAATTGATATTATTTACGAAGACGATCAACTTATTTTAGTGAACAAATCGCCTGGTATGGTCGTTCATCCAGCTCAAGGGAATTGGTCTGGTACTCTAGTCAATGGTCTGTTGTTTCATTGCCAAAATCTTCCAGGTCAAAAGGATATCCGACCCGGTTTAGTACATCGAATCGATAAGGATACCTCTGGTATTCTAGTTATTGGTAAAACCGAATTTGCCCTTAATTTTTTAGGTCAGCAATTTTTTGAACATACCATCGAAAGAACGTATTATGCTATTTGCTGGGGTGTTCCAAAAGAATTAAAAGGGACCATACGCAGTAAGATCGGTAGAAGTCCGAAAGACCGAAAGATTCAAGCTATTTTTTCGGAGGATTCTGAGCACGGGAGAATTGCGATTACACATTATGAAGTAGTAGAATCCTTTGGATTTGCTTCCTTTGTACGATTTAAATTAGAAACAGGGAGAACACATCAAATCAGAGCGCATTTCCAATCCATTGGGCATCCTTTGTTTTCAGATGCTACCTATGGTGGAGATAAAATACGCTATATGTCGACTATGGCTAGTTATAAGTCATTTATTGATAATGCCTTTAAGATTTGTCCTCGCCAAGCTTTGCATGCCTATTCGTTAGGGTTTATTCATCCGACTACGAATGAATTTATGCAGTTTGAGCAGGATTTCCCGGAAGACTTTTTATCGCTATTAACTAAACTCAGAGCTATCAATGGATAATATAGAAATACGCAGAGCAACAAAAGAAGATATCGTATTAGTACGTGATTTAGTGATGGAGCTAGCCATCTTTGAAAAGGCTCCCGAAGAAGTTAGTTCCACCATTGATGACTATCTGGAAGGAGGATTTTCTGAGAATCCTTTATTCTTTGCTAACTTGATTTACTTGAATGGTGAATTAGGCGGCTTCTCTCTATGGTATTACCGTTTCTCCACCTGGAAGGGTAGACGCTTCTACTTAGAGGATTTGTACATTAAGGAGAGTTTCCGTGGTAAAGGATTAGGTAAGCGCTTGATTATGGAAGCAATTGAAGAAGCAAAGCGTACTAAATGCACTGGAATGATGTGGCAAGTGTTGGATTGGAATCAGCCAGCCATCGATTTCTACAATACTTTAGGCGTTAAGATGGATGCTGGTTGGCTAAATGTGCATTTAGATTTATAGGGATCCGCGGTCGATAAAATAGAATTCATTCGATTCGCGACCTCTTTCCCGATGTATAATCATCCCCGCAGCTCGCTCTCCCATTTTCTTAAAGTCATTCGAGATAACGGATATGCCTTCCGCAATGATTTCTTTTAAAGGCGTATCATCGTAGGATATAATACCAATATCTTTGCCGACTTTTAATTTGTTCTTAGCCGTCCAGTTAATCATCTTGATCAGATCGTACTCTCTAAAGACGATATAGGCTTGATTAACCTGTAATTCATAGTCATCATCCAGATCAGGAATTATATCAAATTCTAGTTCGTTTTCTGTGCAGAATTGGGTAAAACCTTGAATGATGCCGTCTGGTGTATATTGGAAGCTTTTTGAGCTTAAAACTAAGTTGATCTGCTGGTATTTTTTGACTTTATCTACTGAGGCAGTGAGTCCTTGGTGAATATTGGATTCGAAATTTTGGTAGAGAATCGAATAATCATCATTAAATTCCTTGATATCAATATCCAACACTAACAGTTTGTCTTTATGGACTTTTGAAACGATTTTAGCAACACTTTTATTAAAATGGGGCAGGATGATGTAATGGTTGTATTTTCCCAAATTGTTCGTAATTAACTCTTCAAACAATTCGAAATTATGGTAGTGGAAAAATAAGTTATGACTTACATCTTCTCCTAAATTTTGGATGATACTTTCGTACAAAATTTCCTTGTAGGGAGTTAATGCATCCATTAATATGAATACGCGCAAGGCATTTTTTGTATTTGTACTTGAAACATAGAATCCCTTGCCGTGATGGGAACTGATCAATCCTTTTTCACGCAAATCATCATAGGCTTTCGTAACGGTCATACGTGCCATATTAAAATTATTAGCCACCTTATTTATAGACGGTAATTGTTTCCCGTGCTCTAATAAGCCGGAGTTAATTCCATCAATAATACCATCAATCAATTGCTGGTATTTAGGTTTGCTACTCTTAGGATCAAAATATATCATAAGAAAACCGTTAATGCATAATTACCTGTTTTTCAATATCTTCCAAATTAGCTCCTTTTGTTTCTGGCATCATAAAGGCAACGTAAGCTAGTTGAGCGACCATCATTACGGCGAAAAAGCCGAAAATAAGAGTACCCCCATAACTTTCTGTAAACAAAGGAAAGAAATTAGCTACCAAAGCAGCAAACACCCAATGTGTTAAAGATCCCCAAGCCATTCCAGAGGCACGCACAGAATTAGGGAATATCTCCGAGATGAACACCCATATAACCGATCCTTGTCCTATGGCGTGAGACGCTATGAAAGCAAATATGTAAATCGGAACAAACGTATACGATTCGGTATAAAAGGCATGAGCAATTAAACTAAGCGTAATAATATACCCAATAGAACCAATAAACATTAAAATTCTTCGACCCACACGATCAATCAAATACCATCCTAATAAGGTGAATAACAAGTTTGCAATACCAATTCCAGCCGTAGAAAGTAAAGCACTCTCAGTACCTAAACCTGTTAGCTCGTAGATTCTCGGCGCATAATAGATAATTGCGTTGATTCCTGACATTTGGTTAAAAAAGGCAAACAGAAAAGCTAAGGTTAATGGCCAAACAAACTTACCAGAGAACAAGCGTTCCTTTTCGGTACTTTGTTTTGCATTATTTTGAATACGCTGAATCGTCTCCTCGGGATTAGGATCAGCTAATTCCAAGACTTTGCGAGCTCCTTCTAAATCATTCCGCTTTAGTAATAAAAATTGCGGTGTTTCTGGAGTTAATAATATTAATATAGAGAATAATAGGGAAGGAAGTGATACTACACCTAACATAATCCGCCAATCATTCTCCATCCCTTGGATAAAGTAATTAGAGACATAGGCGATTAAAATACCTAAAACAATGTTTAATTGGAATGATATTACCAATTTCCCTCGGTGCTTCGCAGGCGCTATTTCTGATATATAAATAGGGGCCACCACAGATGAAGCACCTATTCCTAGTCCACCTAAAAAGCGAAACAACATAAATGAATTGACATCAGGTGCAATTGCCGCCCCTATGGAGGAGATAAAGAAGCTTAAACCAATCCAGAACAATGTTTTCTTACGTCCAAATAAATCTGCAGGAATTCCTCCTAATGCTGCACCTATCACAGTACCATAAAGAGCCGCTGCTATGGCTAAACCGTGGGTGAAAGAATCTAGCTTCCATAATTGTTGTATTGCGAGTTCTGCACCAGAAATAACAGCAACGTCCATCCCAAATAGGAGTCCACCTAAACCTACGGTGATGGACCAAAAAATAACATGTTTATTCATAGTAATATTTGTTTCAGATAGAATTTAGAAATTTTTGAGGAATTATACTTGTTAAAAGGGACATTTATGTAATTATTCTAAAGATTTACACTGTTCGATAATCATTTCGTTGTGGCCCAAGTTTTGGAAATAAAGGCAGCTAGAAAGCCTAAAATAACAATTAAATACAAAGCTTTATCCAATCCAATGAAATCTGATAAATAACCAATAAGTACAGGGCCTAATAAAAAGCCTATATAAGCAATTGTTGAAACGCCTGCAATCGCAATTGAGGGCATTATTTCCTTCTGATTTCCAGCCTCTGAATAGATTAAGGGTACCATTGTAGAAATACCAATACCTGTTAAAAAACAGCCTACAATTTTTAAGTATATAGAGGGGAAAAGAAGTGTTAGTAACATTCCTAGGCTTAATAATATTCCATTAAAAATAAGAATTGTAGAAATTTTGTATTTCATAGATAGGGTATCTCCTAGAAAACGCCCTACTACCATTGCAGCGGCAAAGAAGGAAAATCCAATAGTTATAGGAAAAGGGGAGTTAGGACTATATTCTTTGAAATACAAAGAGATCCAATCTGCCATGGCTCCTTCGCATAACATACCACAAAAAGCTATAAATGATAAGGTGATTAAATAGGGCCCTAAGTTAAAAATAGAGGAGGTAGGTTTACTTTCATCTTGTACAGGCTTATCAATTAAAAGATTTGGGAAACTAAAAGGGATTATAAGGATATTCATCAATCCTATTAGGCTAAAATGCTCTTCAGTTGTGAAGCTTTCTTTTTCCAAAATCCCACCTAAAAAGGCACCCGCCATTAAACCAATAGAAAATATGGCATGAAAGGAGGACATGATAATCTTGTTCATTTTTGCTTCTAAACTCACCACCTGTGTATTCATGGCAATATTCATTATATCACCTGCCATTCCAAAGAAGAATAGACCTATAAATAAGGTTAAAGCAGAACTTAAAAAGCCCAAGCTTGGTAGGACTACTACATACATAACCACTGCTATTAGGGTTATCCATCTGGAAGCATATTTTGTTAAAAGCCAACCTGCAATAGGTAATGAAATTAAGGAACCGATGGGCAAACCCATTAAAACGGTGCCCAATTCAGCATCTGAAAGATGTAGTGTGGCTTTAAAATCAGGAATACGAGTAGCCCAGGTGGCAAAATTCAATCCACAAATAAAAAACAAAATACCAATACTAAAACGGGCTTTTTTCATTAATGTAACAACAATCCTTCCACTTCCTTCCAATTATTTACTCTTTTAAAGTCATTAATATGAAGATTGTGCGGGGCAGTAAATAAGAGTGGGGTGCCCGTGAAAGTATGCAGATTCTTTTCATGATCATCAATTAGGTAATCCGCTTGTATCATGTGTTTATGACCACAGAAAACAATGTGTTTCCAAGTGATGAATGGAAAATGTTGATCCATCCAAGTTAATTTCTCTTTTAATGAATTTGGGAATTCTGTAGCTGCAGAAACAATAAATATTTCATAACGTTCAGATAATTTGCGTACCACCTCTATGGCATCCTCATTTACTGGTATGTGTTCAAAGAATCCAGGTTCCCATAAGAAAGAATTATTTGCTAAATAATGACCATAAAACTCTTCTTTAAGTGTTTTATCGCCATTCAATAACTCTTCGTAGGTATAATTTTTATCAACTAGTTGATTAATTCGATCAATGATGACGTGTGTTGTTTTAGCTAAAACGTCATCCATATCAATGGCTATTCTTTTCATAGGTTATTGTTCAAAAAAAAACTCCCCAAATATGGGGAGTTTTCAAGGATTAATCTAATTAAAATTACATCATTCCACCCATTCCACCACCACCTTGGCCATGTCCATGAGCTGGTTCATTTGCTGGCTTGTCAGCAATCACACATTCTGTTGTTAACAACATGCCTGCGATTGATGCTGCATTTTCCAATGCTAAACGGGTTACTTTAGTAGGGTCAATAATACCCGCTGCGATCATATTTTCATATTTATCTTCGCGTGCATTGTAACCAAAATCATCTTTTCCTGCTTTAACTGCATTAATAACTACAGAACCTTCACCGCCTGCATTTGCAACGATTGTACGTAATGGAGATTCTACAGCCTGACGAATAATGTTGATTCCTGTTAATTGATCTTCATTTTCACCTTTCAATTTATCTAAAGCCTGGATCGCACGAATAAGTGCTACACCACCACCAGCTACGATTCCTTCTTCTACTGCAGCGCGAGTAGCATGTAAAGCATCATCAACGCGGTCTTTCTTCTCTTTCATCTCCACTTCCGTAGCAGCACCGATGTAAAGGATAGCCACACCACCTGATAATTTAGCTAAACGCTCTTGTAATTTCTCACGATCGTAATCAGACGTAGTATTCTCAATTTGAGCTTTGATTTGGTTAACGCGATTTTCGATATTGTCTTTCGATCCTGCACCATTTACAATAGTTGTATTGTCTTTGTCAATGATAACTTTCTCTGCTTGACCTAAATATTCGATGGTTGCATTTTCTAATTTGAAACCTCTTTCTTCAGCGATAACAGTTCCACCTGTTAAAATGGCGATATCTTCTAACATAGCTTTACGACGATCACCGAAACCTGGAGCCTTTACCGCAGCCACTTTCAAAGCACCACGCATCTTATTTACTACCAAAGTAGCTAAAGCTTCTCCATCCACATCTTCAGAGATAATCAATAGGGGACGACCTGTTTGAGCTACTGCCTCTAATACAGGTAGTAATTCTTTCATAGAGGAAACCTTCTTCTCTGAAATTAAGATAAATGGTTTCTCTAATTCAACTTCCATTTTGTCCGTATTTGTCACAAAATAGGCAGATAAATACCCGCGATCGAATTGCATTCCTTCTACCGTTTTCACTTCAGTCTCTGTTCCTCTTGCTTCTTCCACTGTGATTACACCTTCGCGACCAACTTTCTCCATTGCTGAAGAAATCATAGTTCCGATTTCAGAATCATTATTAGCAGAGATAGTAGCTACCTGAGCGATTTCTTTAGAAGTGGTGATAGCACGCGATTGTTTCTTCAAATCACCTACTATTGCCTCTACCGCTTTCTCAATTCCTCTTTTAAGATCCATTGGGTTAGCACCGGCAGCCACGTTTTTAGAACCAATCGTATAGATTGATTGTGCCAAAACAGTCGCTGTAGTTGTTCCATCACCTGCTTGATCAGCTGTTTTAGAGGCAACTTCTTTAACAAGTTGAGCTCCCATGTTTTCAACTGGATCCTCTAATTCAATTTCTTTCGCTACAGAAACACCATCTTTTGTAATTGATGGAGAACCGAATTTTTTATCAATGATAACGTTACGACCTTTAGGTCCTAAAGTTACTTTAACTGCATTTGCAAGGGTATCAACCCCTCTCTTCATTTTTTCGCGCGCTTCGCTGTCGAAAAATAGTTCCTTTGCCATATGATTTTGTAATTAATGTTGTGTTAAAATTATAAAACTGCAAAAATGTCAGACTCACGCATGATTAGGTAATCTTTACCGTCAATTGTAATTTCTGTACCAGAGTATTTACCATACAATACAGAATCACCTACTTTAACAGTAATAGGCTCGTCTTTCTTTCCATTTCCTACCGCTACGATTGTTCCTTTTTGTGGTTTCTCTTTCGCTGTGTCAGGAATAATAATACCAAATGCTGTTTTTTCTTCAGCTTGAGCTGGTTCTACAACAACCCGATCCGCTAAGGGCTTAATACTTAAATTTGACATGTGTTATTAATTTAATTTTTAAATTAGAGATTAAACAACCATGCGAACATGGCAGAACTGGTCATACAATAATAATGCCAAAACTCATTGCTGAAATTTTGGCAGTATTAGAAAAAATATAGTAGGTACTAACTATTGCTTGGGTGCTACTGGAGCAGGAGCAACAGGTACCGTTTTAGTAGCTGCTTTTTCTACGTTTACTGAGGTGCTTGTTTCTTTCGTATCTGATAAGCTAAAATTAGTAGCTAAGACCAATACCAAAATAGCTGTAGAAAATCCCCAAGTTAATTGTTCAACCAAATCACCTGTCTTTTGAACACCAAACATTTGGGTAGCTCCTGAAGATGAAAACTCTCCGCTAATTCCGCCGCCTTTAGGATTTTGCACTAAAATAAGCACAACTAGTAAAGCGGAAAAGATAATAATCAATGAAATCAATAAAGTAAACATATTTATTCTGTTAGTAAATTTTGTAATTCTGAAATTCGAGATGCAAAGTAAAGTCTTTTTTCAGGTTTAATCAAACTTAACTTCTCATATAATTCAATCGCTTGCAAATATTTGCCTTGCTTAGAGAGAAGAATAGCTACCGTCTCAGAGACTGGCAGACTAAATTCTACGGATGCCAAATCTTCTTGAGGGTAATCTTCTAGTTCTGATCTCTTAGGCTTAGCTAAAGTGGGCTGATTTAAAATAAATTGATCAATTAAAGTAACCTGCAATGCTTTTATCTCTTCTGCCGGAACGGGTTCGGTTATCTCAACTAGTTCACCTTGGATATCATAGATCGATTGAAAATACTGTTTTCGTTGTGATGATTGCAAGGCTATTTTTTGTTGCTTCAGTATAGAATAACGCTCATTCCAATTCAATAAAGAGAAATAAGGGTATAGCAATTTATCCTGACTCAGTTCACTTTGATCTGATCGATCAATTTTATTTAATAAAAACCAAAGCTTTTGTGCGTTAGACATATATTTATTACCAATCCCCGGCAATTTTATTAAACAAATCTAAAATAATTTGATCAACTAACTTTGGAATTATTTCTTTTTCTACTTGTGGTAAGGTTTGATTTTGAGGGAAATCTTGATAAAAAGAAAATTCTTGTTCGAAGTTTTTATCTTCATCTAGGCGATTGATTAACCGAAATTGAATAGTTAAAGTTAATCGATTCAATCCCGCTTTATCATCGCCAGTAGGAGCTTGAGGTGTTAATTCATAGCCTATTATAGAACCTTCAATTTGTAAATCAGGATTCTTATTGTTTATTTTCAAAGAGGTGTTTCGTTGAAAATATTCTTTTAATTTTTCATTAATCTCCAAACTTAAATTAGCAGGGCCACCTGCTGTCTCCATACGGATGTTACTTATTTGGATCGTTTTTAAATTAGGATCCAAACTAGCCCCTTTAAAACTATAACAAGAAGATAGCGTGAATAGTATTCCTGAAAAAAGGCAAAGATTAATCCAATTCTTCCAAATCATATTGCTTTATTTTACGGTATAATGTGCGTTCTGAAATCCCCAGGTCCTTTGCTGCGTATTTTCGTTTATTTTTGTTTTTCTTTAAAGCGCGAATGATAATCTCTTTTTCCTGTTTCTCTAAAGATAAGGTCACATCATTAGCAGGCAAGATAATCTCTTCATAGCTTGAATCAATTGGTTCTTCTGTAAATTTAGTTTCCTCCTGCTCATGAATAGGTAAAGATAATCCAGGGCTTTGGTTACTTACCTCTGAATGATTCCTTACATCCTCAAATACAGCCATGTTATCATGTAATATTTCGTAGGCCTTAGATTGATCTGATTCTACGACCTTTAATAATATTTTTTTCAATTCGGTTACATCTCTCTTTAGATCAAATAGAATCTTGTATAAAATCTCTCGCTCATTCATTCCCTCTGGACCTGAGAATGCATCCGATTTGACGACTGAATTACCTAATTTAGGTTCATTGAATTCCAAATAGTACTGCAACTGTAATTCATCAATGATTCTATCCCCTAACTCAAGTACAGATATTTGTTCAGCAAGATTCTTTAATTGACGAATATTACCTGGAAAGCGTTGTTTTTGTAACAGCTCTTTAGCCTCTTTTGTTAGCATAATCGGCTTCACACGATGTGACTCTGAGAAATCAGTCGTAAATTTTCTAAACAACAATTCAATATCATCACCACGCTCACGCAAAGGGGGGACATAAATAGGAACCGTACTTAAGCGATAGTATAAATCTTCTCTGAATTTCCCCTTTTCAATCGCTTGTTGTAAGTTTAAATTCGTAGCTGCTACAACGCGCGCATTGGTTTTTTGTACTTTTGAAGAACCAACACGGTAAAATTCACCATTTTCTAATACACGCAATAAGCGCGCCTGTGTTCCTAATGGCATTTCAGCAATCTCATCTAGAAAGATGGTACCGCCATCAGTTACCTCGAAATACCCTTTGCGAGCTTCAATGGCACCGGTAAATGAACCTTTTTCATGTCCAAATAACTCTGAATCAATAGTTCCTTCGGGAATAGCTCCGCAGTTCACTGCGATAAAGGCACCGTGTTTGCGCTTAGAAAGAGAATGAATGATTTTGGAAAATGATTCCTTACCTGAACCACTTTCACCGGTAATTAATACGGTCATATCTGTAGCGGCAACTTGTTCTGCTACAGATATAGCACGCAAAAGGGCAGGAGCGTTACCAATGATCCCAAAACGTGCTTTAATACTAGCAAGATGACTGTTATCTAACATAATTCACCTAATAAAGTTCCTGATGTACAATGAGTTACATTAACGTAAACATAATCCCCTTTAACTTCGCTTCCTTTAGGAAATACGACTACTTTATTCGAATCAATTTTGCCAAAATGATGCATTTTTGATTTTTTCGAATCCCCTTCTACCAATACTTGGACTTTTCTACCCACCCACATTTCATTGCGTTTGGCAGAATGAATACGTTGCAAATCTATAATTTCTTGAAGTCGACGCATCTTCACTTCTTCTGGAATGTCGTCTGTTAATTTCTTCTCTGCTGGTGTTCCTGGACGTTCAGAATAGGCGAACATATAGCCAAAGTCATATTGCACTTCCGCTAATAGGGATAAAGTATCTTGATGATCTTCTTCTGTTTCAGTACAAAATCCTGCAATCATATCTTGTGAAATTCCACATTCTTCACCTAGAATGTCACGAATTGACTTTATTCTATCTAAATACCATTCACGAGTATACGAACGATTCATTAGTTCTAATATCCTGTTGCTTCCGCTTTGCGCTGGAAGGTGAATGTTTTTGCAGATATTGTCATACTTCTTCATCGTGTATAACACCTCATCGGTGATATCTTTTGGATGTGAAGTGGAGAAACGAACGCGTAATAATGAACTTACCAAAGCCACTGCTTCTAATAATTGTGCAAAATTGACTAGTTGTCCATTTTCTGAAGACCATTTATATGAATCCACGTTTTGGCCCAAAAGGGTGACCTCTCGGTAGCCCTGAGCGACTAATTTTTCGCATTCTGCGATGATAGAGGGTAAATCACGAGACCTTTCACGGCCTCTGGTGTAGGGAACAACGCAGAAAGTGCACATATTATCACAACCACGCATAATACTAACCATGGCAGTTACTCCATTTGAATTCAGACGAACTGGTTCGATGTTTCCGTAGGTTTCTTCACGGGATAGGAAAACATTAATGGCTTTTTGACCATCTGAAACCTCCTCTAATAAGGCAGGTAAATCTCGGTAAGCATCAGGACCCGCTACTAAATCAATAATCTTTTCCTCATCTATCAGCTTTGTCTTCAGGCGTTCAGCCATACAACCTAAAATTCCTATAGTTAAAGCTGGATTCTTAGCTTTCAAATGAGTGAAGACTTGTAAGCGATGACGTATTTTGTGTTCTGCATTCTCTCGAATGGCACAAGTATTTAATAGAATAGTATGAGCTTCTTTTACATTGGATGTAGTAACGTATCCGTTTTCTTGAAGGATGGAAGTTACGACTTCAGAGTCTGCAAAATTCATTTGACAGCCATAACTTTCGATATAGACCTTTTTTCCAAAAGAGTTTTCTGCCATTTGATCCTCCGAAATTCTCGGAACATCTAAACCGTCTTTCTCTTCCTTTGTCAGTACTTTTAAATCTTGCATTTTACAATCAATGAAATTTAGATTGCAAATTTATGACATTTTGGCAGTAATTCTATTCGATTCTACCGGAATTTAGATAAATAACCTGATCTGAATGCGTGGTTAGTTTTTCATTATGCGTTACCATAATAATACGTTGCTGCCAAACGGCTTTTAACTCGACAAATAAATCATACAAAGTTTCTGCATTCTTATTATCTAAATTACCTGTTGGTTCGTCTGCTAATAAGAGGGTGGGGCGATTAATTAATGCTCTTGCGACTGCAACGCGTTGTTGCTCTCCACCTGATATTTGAGAAGGTAATTTTTTCAAAATAGGCTGAATACCTAAGGTTTGGACTATCTTATCAAACAATTCAAGGTCTGCTTCATTTAAATTTTCACCTTTTATAAATAGAGGGAATTTGATATTTTCTTCGCAGCTAAATTCACCCAATAAGTTATGAAATTGAAAAACAAAACCTAGTTTTTGATTTCGAAATATAGCTTGATCTTTTTCAGAGAGAGACGCATAGTCAATACCGTCCAAATAAATTTGGCCAGAATCTGCTCTCATCAATAATCCCATGATCTGTAGTAATGTACTCTTACCAGATCCTGATGGTCCTAAAATACTCACCATTTCAGACTCCTTTACTTGTAAAGAGATATTGTCTAGAATTAATTGAGTTCCGTAACTTTTGGAAATATTTTTTAATTCTAACATTTTTTTGTCTTTTTTTTAGAATGTTTGAATGAATGACTTGTTATTTAATATTTACGCAAATAAATAGTAATTTCACGAAATTAAAATTTTACTAAATGAATATTCACGAATATCAAGCGAAAGAAATCTTAAAAGGTTACGGAGTGCGCATTCAAGAAGGAATTGTCGTTGACTCAGTGGACCACGCTATTTCTGCCGCTGAGCAATTAAAAGCTCAAACTGGTACAGGATGGTTTGTTGTTAAAGCTCAAATTCATGCGGGTGGCCGTGGAAAAGGGGGCGGTGTTAAACTAGCTAAAAACTTAGATGAAGTAAAAGATCGCGTTTCTCAAATTTTGGGAATGCAATTAATTACGCACCAAACTGGTCCTGAAGGAAAGAAAGTTAATAAGGTTTTGATCTCTGAGGATGTTTACTATCCAGGTGATTCAGAACCGAAAGAATACTATTTATCGATTTTATTAGATCGCGCTAAGGCTTGCAATGTGATCATGGCAAGTACAGAAGGTGGGATGGATATCGAAGAAGTGGCGGAACACAGCCCTGAAAAAATTATTAAAGAGTGGATAGATCCACGTGTGGGTCTTCAAGACTTTCAAGCTCGTAAGGTAGCTTTTGCTCTAGGTTTAAGCGGTGCTGCTTTAAAAGAGATGGTTAAATTCATTCAATCCTTGTACCGTGCCTACGTAGAAACTGATTCATCGATGTTTGAAATCAATCCGGTGTTGAAGACGTCTGATGATAAAATCTTAGCAGTTGATGCTAAAGTAAATTTAGATGATAACGCTTTATTCCGTCACAAAGACTTAGCGGTTTTACGTGACATCGAAGAAGAAGATCCATTAGAGGTGGAAGCATCTGAAAATGATCTTAATTACGTTAAATTAGATGGTAATGTTGGTTGCATGGTTAACGGGGCTGGATTAGCGATGGCTACCATGGATATCATTAAGCTTTCTGGTGGAGATCCCGCTAACTTCCTTGATGTAGGGGGTGGAGCTAACGCGAAGACTGTTGAGGCTGGATTCCGCATTATCCTTCAAGACCCTAATGTGAAAGCAATCTTGATCAATATCTTTGGTGGTATCGTTCGTTGTGATCGCGTAGCAAATGGAGTGGTAGAAGCGTACAAAAATATTGGAGAGATTAATATCCCAATCATTGTTCGTCTTCAGGGAACTAATGCAGAAGAAGGTGCTGCAATCATTAATAATTCTGGTTTGAAGGTTTTCTCAGCTGTTTTATTAAAGGATGCCGCTCGTTTAGTATCAGAAGTATTGAAATAAGCCATGAAAATAATTTGCATCGGTCGAAATTACGTAGATCATATTACTGAATTATCGAATGAAAGGCCCACTGAACCGGTGGTCTTCTTAAAGCCTGATACGGCTTTAATAGATTCAAATAGTCACTTTTACTATCCTAAATTCTCCTCTGATGTTCATTACGAACTCGAGTTAGTTTTTAGGATAGGCAAAGTGGGCAAAAATATTGAAGCAAAATTTGCGCACAAGTACATCGATTCTTACGGCTTAGGTATTGACTTTACAGCTAGAGATGTACAGAATAAATTAAAAGAAAAAGGACTTCCTTGGGAAAAGGCGAAAGCATTTAATGGCTCAGCTTTTGTGAGTGACATGCATGCTTTTGATCCTTCAGTTTTAGATAAACCTATTCATTTTACTTTGCACAAAAATGGGACTTTAGTTCAGGATGGTAATTCTGAATTGATGATTTGGAATGTGGCAGAATTAATAGAGGAAGTTTCTAAATACTTTACGTTAAAAACAGGAGATTTTATTTTTACAGGTACCCCGGCGGGTGTAGGTCCAGTAGCTATTGGCGATTTACTTTCCGGTTCGCTTGAAAGTTCTCCTTTATTTGAATTAGCTATCTCATAATATGAAATTACAAATTGGTCAAGCCGCTCCTACTATTTCTATGGTAGATTCAGATGGAAATAGTTTTTCTATTCCTAGTGGTAAAAAATTAGTATTGTATTTTTATCCCAAAGACAATACACCCGGTTGCACAGCTCAAGCGTGTAATCTGAATGAAAATCTTTCAGCTCTTCAGGCTAAGGGTTTTCAGGTCGTGGGAGTAAGCATTGACTCTAATTCTTCTCACACGAAGTTCAAAGCAAAGTTCAATCTCGGTTTTCCTCTATTATCTGACCCAGAACATCAAATGGCTGAAGCTTTTGGGGTATGGGTTGAGAAGTCTATGTATGGAAAACAATACATGGGTGTAGCTAGAACTACTTTTGTTATCGACTCAACAGGAATTATTATTGACATTATCGAAAAAGTGGACACAAAGAACCACAGTTCTCAAATTCACTAATCACCTACCATGCAAACACAAGAAATACAAAAAATCAGCTCTCAGGTTCGTAGAGATATTTTAAGAATGGTTCACGGTTGCCAATCTGGTCACCCAGGTGGATCATTAGGATGTACAGATCTTTTAGTAGATCTATACTTTAATACGATGAATTTGAAAACAGATGCAGCTGGAAAGGTTGTGTTTGATATGGATGGGAAGAATGAGGACTTATTTTTCTTGTCTAATGGTCACATTTCTCCTTTAATATACAGTGTATTAGCTCGTCGTGGTTATTTTCCCACGGCTGAATTAGCCACGTTTAGAAAAATTGATACTCGCCTTCAAGGTCACCCTACGCCACACGAGCATTTAGAAGGTATTCGTATTGCGTCAGGATCTTTAGGCCAAGGACTTAGTGTTTCGATTGGATCGGCCCAGGCCAAAAAGTTAAATGGCGATTCGTCTACTGTCTTTTGCCTAATGGGTGATGGGGAGCAAAATGAAGGTCAAGTTTGGGAAGCAGCTATGTATGCGCCTCACCATAAGGTAGATAATTTAATTGCTTTTATTGATGAAAATGGTCAACAAATTGATGGTCCAACAGAAAAGGTAATGAGCAATCGTGATTTACAAGCAAAATATGAAGCTTTTGGCTGGAATGTGATGCGTATGGACGGTAATGATGCAACAGATATTCAAAATACGTTGATCAAGGCAAAAGCTGCTCTAGGTCAAGGTTCACCGATTATGATCATCATGAAAACAGAGATGGGAGCAGGTGTCGATTTTATGATGTATTCGCATAAATGGCATGGTGTAGCACCTAACGATCAGCAATTACAAGACGCACTAGCGCAATTAGAAGAAACTTTAGGCGATTATTAATCAGATAGAAATGGCATTATTTACCTACGAAACAAAAAAGGATACACGCTCGGGTTTTGGAGCTGGTATGGAGTATTTAAGTCAGCATAACCCTAAAGTGGTAGCATTATGCGCTGATTTGATTGGTTCACTGAAATTAGAAGGTTTTATTAAAAATAGTCCAGAGCGTTTTTTCCAAACAGGTATTGCAGAAGCAAACATGATTGGTATTTCAGCTGGTTTAACGTTAGGTGGTTTTATTCCTTATGCTACTACATTTGCTAACTTTGGAACTGGTCGTGTCTATGACCAAATCCGTCAGTCAGTAGCTTATTCGGGAAAGAACGTTAAGATTTGTTGTTCACATGCAGGTTTAACACTTGGAGAGGATGGGGCTACACACCAAATTTTAGAAGATATTGGATTGATGAAGATGCTTCCTGGAATGGTAGTGATTAATCCATGTGATTATAACCAAACAAAGGCAGCTACAATTGCTATAGCTGAATATGAAGGTCCTGTTTATCTTCGTTTTGGTCGTCCTGTGGTTCCTGTGTTTACTCCGGAGGACCAGAAGTTTGAAATAGGTAAAGCAGTTCACCTTGTAGACGGAACAGATGTTACGATTTTAGCGACAGGGCATCTAGTTTGGGAAGCCATTCAAGCCGCTGAAGCTTTATTAGAAAAAGGAATTAAAGCAGAAGTAATCAATATTCATACGATTAAACCATTAGATGTTCAAGCTATCCTGGCGTCTGTTAAGAAGACAGGCTGTGTGGTTACAGCTGAAGAACATCAGTATAATGGTGGTTTAGGCGATTCAGTAGCCCAGTATTTAGCGATGAATCATCCGACACCTATGGAGTTTGTAGGAGTGAATGATTCTTTTGGTGAATCTGGAAAACCAGCTGAACTGATGGAAAAATATGGATTAAACGCAGAAGCGATCGTAGCGAAAGCTATTAAAGTAATGGCACGTAAATAATCCTTAAAAAGGATAGCCGATACCAATATTAAATTCAATTGGGTTTTGTCCAGCTTCGAAAGAAGTTTGCGGCAAAACCCATTTTTGATTTACAGGGTTTGCTGGATTGATGACTTTCGTGGCTAAATCAAGTCGCAATAGAAAGAAATCAAAGTCCCATCGAAGTCCAAATCCAGTTCCTACCGCAATTTGATTATAAAAATCACTTAATTGAAATTGCGTAGTTGGGTCAGTATTACCTTGCGTCATATTCCAAACATTACCAGCATCGATGAAGAAGGCTCCATTCATTTGGCCAAATAATTGAAATAATTTAAATCGATATTCAAGTGAGGATTCTAATAAGATACTTCCAGGCTGCTCTACTAAGTTTGAAGCTGAGACATAAGCTCCGGGTCCTAATCGTCTAGGTTTCCAAGCTCTGACACTTGAAGGGCCACCGATAAAGAAGTTCTTTTCATAAGGTAATTGGTAATCATTTTCTTGGCCATACGAGTAGGCAATTCCTCCTAAAAGTTTGAAGGCGATCTGTGATTTTTGATTTCTACCTAGCATTTTGTACTTGCGGTAATCAAAATTTATTCGCAGAAACCTATAAAACTGTATTTCTTGGCCATTATTTAATAAATCAGTGACAAAATTAAATTTATAATTAGGTAAAAAATTAAGTGTCGTTCCCCCAGATTCAAGTCCTAATTGAAAAATTCTACCACTTTTAAGTTCATTGCTTGGTAATAAATTACGGTATACGTATTGAAAGGATAAGCTACTTACAAAACTGGGATTAAAACTTCGGTAAAGGTTATTGCCCTTAATTTTTAATTCCTCGAGATAGGATTTAAATGCGTCTGATGTAGAAGTTTCTGGATATAGCGTATTTAACAAGTTAAGGTCGATTAAAGATAAAGTGAAGAAGTTGTATTCACTTTTTTGCCATGAATACCTTTGAAATACGTTAAGGTTAGTTCGTTGATACTCTGGACGGTTGATAAAGTCAAAACCAACCCCTACAGAAGTTTTAGCTCCATAGTAAGATCCAAGTTTTCCTACAATAAATTTAGGTAAGTGTAGAAATGGAAAATTGATAGAGGCAGATGCATTTAATTCTAGGTTATTCCGTGTTTCAGTCGTGTTGATAAATCCTGACTGTGCCTCGTAACCAATCCGCGTTGAAAAATCGAAGTAATCTAAACTGGAGAAAAGACGTCTTACTTTAAAGGAATTTGTTAAAAATGGACCAGGTATACCACGAAATACACTTCCGCCTAATTCTGAACTGAAATTGTATTTCTCATTTTGAAATAATTCAATCTTAGGAAATAAACGAGTTTTAGTTGTGTCAAAACGTATAGAAACTGTCTTAAATTGATCTGTTAGATAGATATTCTTTAAGCTTTGATTGAATAAATCTACAGAATACAAATCATCTTCGTGCAGATTAATCAGTTTAGCCAGACTTTTCAAAGGTGGGCGTTCAGCCGGATTGCCAAAAGGATCGGATATACTAAAATCGGGTAAACCTATCCGATATAGCCTATCATAATTAGCTATTGTAGAACGATTCTTAAATTCAGGAATCTTGTAGTATAAAGATATACGTTGAAGAGACGAATCTTTTAAATCATTTAATCGTATACCTACTGCATCAGGCGAGAAGTAATAATACCCTTCATTTCGAAGATGATGACTTAGTAGCTCCTTTTCTTTATTGATTAAGGATAATTGCAAACGCCCCATCGGTCTAATGATGCTATTGTCTTTCAAATAGGAGTTAACATGTTCCGCCAAAATAGGGTTATCCACGGAAACTGAATCTTGTTTTGTAAAATAACTAGCTTCCCCTTCGCTAATGGCAAATGTCACATTGACTAGGTTGTCAATAGTATCTAATTTCGATTCGATTTTGGAATTTAAAAAGCCATTTTCACGATAATAACGCTGTATTTGAGCTGTATTTGTTGTTAACCAAATGGAACTAAAATTTGGATTGGGAGACTTGAAGAATTGAATAAAACTGGGCTTAATTTCAAGAGAATCTTTTCTTTTCCTTTTAATGCCCAGATAAGTGTATAATTTTGCAGGCAGTAAACGACGGTATGAATTCTTTAAACCCAGTATATTGGTTCGTAATTCAGCTTTAGAAATTTGCTGATTACCCATTAAATCAATTTGATTTATAACGGGATTTGGAATTTTAAATGCTTGGTACTGACCACAAGAAATGAGACCAATACTAAGTACAATAAAACCGATAATTGATTGATTCTTCAAGAGATGCTAACTAATAAACAAATAAAGTTAATTAATTCCCTACATTCTAAAAAAGGAAGAAAAGAGAATGATTTATTTTTAGTAGAAGGGGAGAAGTCCTTACTTGAATTGATCAAATCTGACTTTATAATTGAATTCTTTGTCTTGAATGAAATAGAAGTATCACTTAAGAATCAAATCAGTCTGAATACAAACGTCCCAGTTTATTTATTGGATACCGAGAGCATTCAAAAATTAAGTACACTGGTGAATAACCAGATAGGTTTGGCAGTGGTGAAACAAAAGCAATTCCCGCCATTTAAGATCAGTGATCGTTACACCATCGTTTTAGATGGCATTCGTGACCCAGGTAATCTAGGAACTATTATTCGGATTTGCGATTGGTACGGCTTTAAACAATTAGTGCTGTCAGAGGATTGCACAGAATTTTATAATCCCAAAGTAATCATATCTTCCATGGGATCATTTTCGCGTATTGAATTTACTTATGTAGATCTACCTACATTTTTCAAAACGCATAAAGCATATAAAAAGATAGGTGCTGTTTTAAATGGTGAGAATATACATCAATATCAGTTTCCAGATAAAGGTTTTATCATTTTAGGAAACGAATCCATGGGAATTCGAGATGAAATTATGAATCTATTGGATGAACGTATTACGATTCCTGCTTTTGGAGATGCTGAATCCTTAAATGTAGGAATTTCTACGGCTGTAATTGCTGACAATTTAAAGCGTTTTCTCCTCAGCTAAATACTTCTCTATCATCCAGTGAGCTAAGTAAAGCAAAGGTGTAAATAGAATCGCAACGACGAATTTATAGAAGTAATTATTGAAGGAAACATTCATCCACTGAGCAAAAGTCCAATTTCCGAAAAGATAGAAAGCAATTCCAATCACTAATAAACTATCGATTAATTGAGAAATTAGGGTGGAGCCAGTTGCTCTCAGCCAAATGTGCTTCGAACCAGTTCGAGATTTGATTTTTTCGAAAACTAACGCATCAATAATCTGACTTACTAAAAAGGCTGATAAAGATCCCAAAATTATACCTAAGCCTTGACGAAAAATTCTGGCGAAAGCCGTATCTATATTAAAATTCTCTGAACCCTTGTTAACATCTACCCAAAAATCTGCAGGAACTAATAAGGTAGCAGTATAGATAATAAAAAAGGAAAAAGCGATAAATAGGGCAGTAGTGAAGGAAATGAATCGCACACCCTTCTTCCCAAAATAGTCATTAATAATGTCGGATGTAATGAATACTAAAGGCCAATTCAATGCTCCAGCGGTTTGATTTAAATCCCAAAACTCTCCCCAAGGTGTTTCCCAATGAAGTGGCGAAAATCCCAGTGTACGTTCTATACTTACAATTTTAATTCCAATGATCTCTGCTACGATTGCATTCGTTAAAAACACCCCAAATAGGAATATAAACAACTTTTGTTTTCTAGAAAATTCATTGAAGATCATTTGCGGTAATTTTCAAAGTGAAGAGCAATTTTATCTAAAGCCACACCTAATTGTTCCACATGTGGTAAGAACACGATTCTGAAATGGTCTTTTCCTTTAATATTAAACCCTTGACCGCCCACAACAAGAATCTTTTGTTCCTCAAGTAATGACATCACAAAATGATTGTCATCTTCAAAATTAAACTTAGATAAGTCAATCTTGGGGAATAAATACAAAGCACCTCTGGGCTTAACAACGCTAACACCATCAATGGCATTCATTCGCTCGTAGGCCAGGTTCATTTGGCGTTTCAACCGACCTTCTTTGGCAACTAAATCATTGATAGACTGGTAGCCACCTAAGGCAGTTTGTATACCGTATTGTGTAATAACATTTGCACAAAGACGTGTACTGAATAGAAAATTCAAACCCTCAATATAGGATTTAGCTTTATGTTTTGCTCCTGTTAAAATCATCCAGCCACCTCTAAATCCGGCTGCTCTATAATTTTTTGATAGACCACCCATGGTGATAATTAAAATATCATCCGATAATCCGGCAGCCGTATGGTGGGTAGTTCCATCAAATAAAATTTTATCATAGATTTCATCAGCGAATAAAACTAGCTGATGCTTCGCCGCAAGAGCGACAACTTTTTTAACCGTTTCCTTACTGTAAACCGCTCCTGTGGGGTTATTAGGATTAATTAATACGATAGCTCGAGTTTTGACAGTTATCTTAGCTTCCATATCAGCTAAATCCGGAGCCCAATCTGCAGCTTCGTCACATAAATAATGAATCGCTTTACCTCCTGCTAAACCAGCTACCGTAGTCCAAAGAGGATAATCAGGGGCAGGTATTAATATTTCATCATCCGTATTTAACAAGGCAGTCATCACCAATGAAATCAACTCACTAACTCCATTTCCAATGTATATATCCTCTATTAATATATTTTTAACACCTAGATTTTGGTAATACTGCATCACTGCTTTACGCGCCGCAAAAAGACCTCGAGAATCGACATATCCCTGGGCATTTCGTATATTTACGATTATATCATGAACTATTTCATCAGGAGTCTCAAAGCCAAATGCAGCTGGATTACCAATGTTTAAGGAAGTGATTTTGTAACCTTGATTCTGAAGAGCTATTGCTTTATCATAAACAGGTCCGCGAATTTCATATTTTAAGTGATCTAATCGCTTACTTTTTAATATATCCATGCTAATTTTGAAAGAATTGTAAAAATAACAATTTAATTCTATTGAATTCCCCCCATTTATGAATTTAAAAGAAATTGGAACCTTAATGATTAGTATTTTTCTCTGTTCAACTTTGTTGATTGGTTACAAATATTATATTGCCAGGGGTAAGGTGTTTAAGGTCTCTAGACTGATTATTTTAAAGTATTCTATTCGTTTACTCCTGTTATTATCGTTACTGTCTCTCTGTTTTTACACGATTGATTTAACTAACTCAGTAAACAGATCTAGTAAGAGGGTGGACTCAATTATGTTTGCTATTTCAGCTAATGCTTCTAGTTTAACTTGGAATAAACTACAGGATGATTTTAAAGAATTGCCTAAAAACAGTCATTTTGGATTAGTTTTGTATAATTCTAAATTGGATAATTTTGAACAAATTATACCATCTACAAATTATGAGTCATTTCTCAATCTAGTAGAACAGACTCACACGTCTTCCATAAATCATCAAAAGCATATATTTTCAGATGAACTACGATTTAAACCCGCAGATGATCAGTTTATTAGTTATAAGTTACAAGGATCTGAATGGAGTTTTATTACAAAAGAGATACAGGGTAATTCACTTTTCTCATCCAAGGGAGCATTATCAAGTTGGATTGGTAACTCTTTTGTAAAAGTATATATTGTGATTTCAATACTTTTATTACTGTTTATTGATATTGTTTTTACAACGAAAGCCATAAAAATATAGATGTTTTCTACGCTGTTTTATATTTTTATTCTATTCTATGATGGTTTATATTCTAAATCATCTCAAGAATACAATGGTCAAATAAGTCAATTAAATACGTTAATAACTAAACAACAATATAAGGAAGCTTTAGTAAGTGCTAAATCCATCCAGCACTCTTCCATTTTTGTCAATGTAGAAATTGAAGAGTTAATTGCTGTTTTAGAATTAAAAACACATCAAAAAAATGTAAAGTCCATTCAACTAGCTTTAAATGACTTTTCAATTTCAAATGACATTCTATACAGTCATATTGAAGCACAAAATGGTGAATCTAAAAAGGGTTTAGACGATCTACATAATTCGATTATTAAAAATGGGAATATAGATACATTGGTAAAAGCTTATGAATTATACGCAATCAATTTTCCTCAGAGCAGATTGAAGAAACAGTCATCCTCAGCTCAAGTGATCAGCCAAACTCAAAAAATAAATACGCAAGAAGCCTTATCTTTACTTGATTTAATGAAGAAAAAGCAGAAGAATCTTATCTATTAATTAGCCATACCATGAATCCAGCACCTTATCAATTCCCTAATCAAACGTCTTTTTACAAAGGAAAAGTACGTGATGTTTATGGAATAGGAGACCATTTATTAATGATCACATCAGATCGCATCTCTGCATTTGATGTCGTTTTACCTAAATTGATCCCCTTTAAAGGTCAAGTTTTAAATCAAATAGCTAGTTATTTTCTTCAAAAAACAGCTGATATCGTTCCTAATTGGCTATTAGCCACACCTGATCCAAATGTTGCATTTGGTTTAAAATGCGAACCCTTTGCTATAGAAATGGTTATCAGGGGGTATTTAGTAGGTCATCTTTGGAGAGAATATAAATTAGGAAAACGTGAGGTTTGTGGAGTTAGCTTACCGGAAGGTCTAGTAGAGAATCAACAGTTACCTTCACCTATTATTACACCCACTACAAAAGCTAGCGAGGGTCACGATGAAGATATTTCCGTTTCAGAGATCATTCAACAAGGAATTGTTTCAAAAGAGCACATGGACGAATTATGCGCTATAACCCATCAATTATTTCAAAGAGGGCAGGAGATGGCTTCAGATAAGAATTTGATTTTAGTGGATACTAAATATGAGTTTGGCCTTTATAATGGTAAAATCATGTTAATGGACGAAATTCATACTCCAGATTCATCACGTTATTTCTATAAAGAACCTTATTCAGAATTGTTAGCAAAAGGATTAGCTCAGAAACAATTATCAAAAGAATTCGTAAGAGAATGGCTTATTGCAAATGGCTTTCAAGGAAAAGAGGGGCAAAGCATTCCCCCTATTACCGATGAATTCGTGCAGCAAATTTCAGAACGCTACATTTTATTGTACGAAGAAATTACCGGCCTTGCATTCAAAAAAGAACCACAAGAAGATTTTACTAATCGTATTTACTTTAACACCATACAGTATTTAAAAAATGTCTAACGTAAATTCATTTCAACTCGAACAAAACGAAAGTTATGCCGTTATTGATTGGAAAGCTGAACAATTATCGGCCACAAATTCAGAAGAATTAGAAAATGCCATTCGTCTTTTATTTAAGAAAGACTATGCGAATATTATTTTAAATCTCACTAAGACTGCTGATTTAGATGGATATGGCGTTTCTGCTATACGCAAAGGCACTAAAATTTGTACGAACGAAGGAGGGTTATTTGTTGTTATAACTAAAAATGAACCTATAGCAGAAAGATTAGATGCTGCTAAAATAGAGAATCTAACCTTACTTAATACCGTTCAAGAAGGAGTGGATGCCATCTATTTAAATGACCTTGAAAATGAGTTTCAAGATGAGGATGATACCGAGGGAGAGAGCGAATTTGGGGAATCATATGGAGAGGATTACGACTAAAATTGCACTTTAATAAGATTTTTTGTTTCGCATTTCTGATAATTTCAATTCAGAAGAATATTTTGCTATTAGATCGATTTGCCAAATTTATTTTTAATTAAATTTGAAATTAGGTATATTATCTATCTCAAATAACTTCGTTTGCATTTCAGGTTGTTTGAGATTTGTTATTATTAATATTAGAATATTTATAGTTTCCTATGAAAGATCCGAATGAAGTAGGTTTATACAGAAAAGAATTTGAACATGATGCATGTGGTATTGGGTTTATTGCTAGTTTAAAAGGCATTAAGTCACATCGTATTGTCACTGATTCGATTAAGATGTTAATTCGCATGGATCATAGGGGAGCTTGTGGCTGTGATCCTAATTCTGGTGATGGCGCAGGTGTCTTAGTTCAATTGCCTCATGAATTTTTTTTAGAAGAAACAGGGTCATTAGGTTTTTCTCTCCCATCCTTAGGTAATTATGGAGTAGGAATGGTCTTCTTTCCTAAAGATGATACATTAATTAAAGAGTGTAAGGAAGTTATTGAGAGAAAATCGAAGAAACTAGGTTTGCGTGTTTTAGGTTATAGAATAGTTCCAGTTGATAATGCTGAAATCTCAGGAGCTGATTCAGGTAATGCTGAACCATCGATTCAACAATTGTTCATTGAAAGACCTGCTGATTGTTCTACTGAAATTGATTTCGAGAGAAAGCTTTACGTTTTTAGACAATATGTATCTAAGTTATTAAATGAAACGATTATTGGATTAAATAATAAATTCTATTTTGCCTCTTTGTCATGTCGTACCATTATTTATAAGGGTATGTTGACAACCATGCAGGTTCCAGGTTATTTTTTAGATTTATTTCAAGAGAATTTTACTTCGGCTTTGGCCATCGTACACTCTCGTTTCTCTACGAACACTTTCCCAGAGTGGAAACTCGCGCAACCATTTCGTTTCATTGCACATAATGGAGAAATTAATACTGTAAAAGGTAATTCATCCTGGATGCAAGCTCAATCCGCTTTGTTTTCAAGTAAGTACTTTACCCAAGAAGAATTAGATATGATTCTTCCTGTATGTAGTTTAGGACAATCAGATTCTGCGATTTTAGATAACGCAATTGAATTATTATATCTAACAGGTCGTTCTTTGCCACATGTCATGATGATGTTAATACCAGAAGCATGGGATGGGAATGAGAGCATGAAGAAATACAAGAAGGATTTCTACGAATACCATGCGGCGATGATGGAGCCTTGGGATGGTCCGGCCAGTATCTCGTTTACAGATGGAAAAATGATTGGTGCAACTTTAGATAGGAATGGCTTACGTCCGTCTCGTTACTGGGTTACATCTGATGACCACGTAATTATGGCTTCTGAGGCAGGTGTGCTCGACTTAGATCCTGCTACAATTGTTTCCAAAGGGCGCTTACAGCCCGGTAAAATGTTTGTAGTGGACATGGAGCAAGGTCGCATTATTCCGGATGAAGAATTAAAAGAGAAGATTTGCCAACAACAACCTTATGGTGAGTGGCTTTTAAAAAATAAAATTCGTGTAGAAGATTTACCTGAAGCTGGTTCTGAATATAGACAACCGAAGGCAATTGAATTAGTTTCTAGACAACAGATTTTTGGATTTACAACTGAAGATATCCGTGTTGTGTTAGCTCAAATGGCAGAAACAGGGAAGGAAGCTTTAGGTTCAATGGGTATTGACACTCCATTAGCTGTATTGTCTGAAAAGGCACAGCATTTATCTTCCTATTTTAAGCAATTGTTTGCTCAAGTTACGAATCCTCCTATTGACCCTATTCGGGAACGGATGGTCATGTCTCTTTTATCTGACATTGGAGGGTTGTCTAATTTATTAGAGGAAAGTCCCACACATTGTCGTCAAATTGAGATTCAACAACCTGTTTTACGAAACAGAGAGGTTGAAAAGATTCGTTGGATTGATCACGAGGATTTTCAAACGAAGTCAATACACATGACTTTTCGGGCCTCCGAAGAAGAAGGTGTTCTCAAGAAGGCATTAGATCGTATTAATCAATACGCCGAAGATGCAGTAGATGATGGGTATTCTATCATTTTATTGACTGATCGTGGAATCGATAGTTCCCATGCGCCCATTCCTTCTTTATTGGCTTTGGCCTCTGTGCATAATCATTTGATTCGCACTAAGAAAAGAGCTAAAGTGGGTATCATTATTGAAGCAGGAGACGTTTGGGAGACTCACCATTTCGCTACTTTAATTGGTTACGGTGCTAGTGCGATTAATCCATACATGGCCTTTGAAACCATCAAAGCTATGAAAGAGCAAGGCTTTGTAAATAAGGACTTGAGCTATGATAAGTTAGAATACAATTATATCAAAGCCGTTAATGGGGAGTTGTTAAAGATTTTCTCTAAAATGGGTATTTCAACTTTGCAATCTTATCAAGGTGCTCAGATATTTGAAATTTTAGGAATAGGTAAAGAGGTGGTGGATACTTATTTCAGTGGGTCTATTTCCCGAATTGGAGGTATTAGCTTAGATATTATTGCCAAAGAGGCGTTAATCAAACATTCCTCTGGTTATTTATTAAGAAAACAAGATTCACCTAAATTAGAAGTTGGAGGTATTTATCAGTGGAAACAAAGAGGAGAGGAGCACTTATTTAATCCAGCTACTATCCACTTGCTACAGCAGGCAACGAAGCAGAATGACTATTCTGTTTATAAGAAATATGCACAGCTAATTGATGATCAAAGTAAAAAATCAATTACACTTCGTGGATTATTGAAATTCAAGTCCAGTAAGGCGATCTCGATTGATGAAGTAGAGCCGGTAGAAAACATATTAGCGCGATTTGCTACAGGTGCCATGTCATTTGGTTCCATCTCTTATGAAGCGCATACCACTTTAGCCATTGCCATGAACCGTATGGGTGGTAAATCAAATACGGGAGAGGGTGGCGAGGATCCGATTCGTTTCGAAAAGAAGGCTAACGGCGATTCGATGAATTCTGCTATTAAGCAGGTTGCTTCTGGTCGTTTTGGTGTTACAGCTAATTATCTAACGAATGCCACCGAGCTTCAAATAAAGATGGCCCAGGGTGCTAAACCGGGTGAAGGAGGTCAATTACCTGGTCATAAAGTAGATGACTGGATAGGAAAAACACGTCATAGTACGCCTGGTGTGGGTTTAATATCTCCACCTCCGCACCATGATATCTATTCAATTGAAGATTTAGCTCAATTAATTTTTGATTTAAAAAATGCGAATAGAGCAGCAAGAATTTCTGTTAAGTTAGTTTCTGAAGCTGGTGTAGGAACAATTGCTGCTGGTGTTGCAAAAGCGCATGCTGATCATATTTTAATAGCAGGCTATGATGGTGGTACAGGAGCATCACCCTTATCCTCTATTCGTCACGCGGGTTTACCTTGGGAGCTTGGTTTAGCAGAAACCCACCAAACCTTAGTGAAGAACAAACTACGGGGCCGTGTAACAATTCAAGCCGATGGACAGATTAAGACTGGTAAAGACATTGCCGTAGCTGCTTTATTAGGAGCAGAGGAATTTGGTGTCGCAACAGCTGCTCTTGTTACTGCTGGATGTATTATGATGCGTAAATGTCACCTAAATACATGTCCAGTCGGAGTAGCAACACAAAATCCTGAATTAAGAGCATTATATACAGGTCAAGCAGATCATGTGGTGAATTTATTCCACTTCTTAGCGCAGGAGTTGCGGGAGATTATGGCTGAATTAGGTTTCCGCAAATTAGAAGAGATGGTGGGACGTGTAGATCTTTTGGAGATGAAAGACTTATCGGGTCATTGGAAGTTTAAAAATTTAGATTTAAGTCCAATTTTAGCTCCTGCTTCTTTAACCGAGGGAGTAGCTGTCTTTAAGTCAGAAGAACAAGATCACGGATTAGAGGACCAGTTAGACTGGGAGTTATTGAAAATAGCGAAAGTAGCGATAGATAAAGGCGAAATAGTCAGCAGTGAACTTACTATAATTAATGTTAACCGATCGGTAGGAACTATCTTATCGAATGAAATTACAAAGAAATACGGTGAGAAGGGCTTGCCAGCTGATACCATCAATATTAAGTTTACAGGTACAGCAGGACAATCTTTTGGTGCATTTGCAGTGAAAGGAATACATTTTGAAATAGAGGGAGATTCGAATGATTACATTGGTAAAGGACTATGTGGTGCTACACTTGTGGCTTATCCATCTCCTCATGCGTCATTCAAAGCATCAGAAAACTCTATTGTGGGTAATGTTTCATTCTATGGCGCGACCTCAGGTGAAGCTTATTTAGCGGGTATGGCCGGTGAACGTTTTTGCGTTAGAAATTCAGGGGCTAAGGTAGTGGTAGAAGGAATTGGCGATCACGGTTGTGAGTATATGACGGGTGGTTTAGTTATCATATTAGGTAATACTGGTAGAAACTTTGGTGCGGGAATGTCCGGTGGTGTAGCCTATATTTTAGATGAGCAAAATACTTTTGACGCAAAAGTGAATCGAGAGATGGTAGAAATCACTGAGTTAACCCCAGAGGATAAAAACATCATATTAATGTATTTAGAAAAACACGTTTCGCTTACTAATTCAGTGAAAGGAAAAATGGTATTTGATAATTTTAATGCCTTATCAAGTCAATTTAAGAAAGTGTTACCAGTTGATTATAAGAATGCGTTAAGTTCAAGAAAATTGAGTATTTCTGATGTATTAGCTGATAAAGACAGAGTGTATCAAGATATTAAAGTAGATTTAAAATAAGATAGAATGGGTAAGCCTACAGGATTTTTGGAAATTGACCGCAAGTTAGCCCCTAAAAGAGCTGTTTCTGAGCGTTTGAATGATTACAAGGAAATTGAACAACCAATTTCTACAGCTGATACAGAAGCACAAGCTAGTCGTTGTATGGACTGCGGTACACCATTTTGTCACAATGGTTGTCCTCTAGGAAATATCATCCCTGAATTCAATGATGCTGTTTATGAGCAAAATTGGAAGTATGCTTATGATATTTTGAGTACAACTAATAATTTTCCTGAGTTTACAGGTCGAATTTGTCCTGCGCCATGTGAGTCTTCCTGTGTTTTAGGAATCAATAAGCCCGCTGTAGCTATCGAATTAATTGAAAAATCAATTATAGAAAAAGCGTATTCTGAAGGTTGGGTTGTGCCTTTTGTTCCTAAGGTTCGTACGGATAAGAAAATAGCTATCATCGGCTCTGGACCTGCGGGTTTAGCGGCAGCTGCTCAATTAAATAAGGCAGGACATTTAGTCACTGTTTATGAGCGAGCAGATCAAATAGGCGGTTTATTGCGTTATGGTATACCTGATTTCAAATTAGATAAGTCTGTTGTAACGCGCCGGGTGGAATTAATGAAGCAAGAAGGAATTACATTTATCACTAATGCCAATATTGGGACTACTGATAAATTAGCTAATTTAACTAACGATTTTGATGCGGTTTTAGTAGCGACAGGCAGCACAACTCCTCGTTTTATTACGGCCAAAGGTAATGATGCGCTTGGTATTTATCCTGCTATGGAGTTTTTATCCCAACAAAATAAACGTAATGCATCCATTAATTTAGATGTGAACCACAAAGGTGAAATTTATACCAATACAGATATTTATGCAGAAGGCAAACATGTTGTTGTCATTGGTGGTGGTGACACTGGTTCTGATTGTGTAGGAACATCTAATAGACACAAAGCAGCTTCAATCACACAAATTGAAGTAATGCCTAAACCTCCCGTTGATAGAGCTTCAAATACACCTTGGCCTAACTGGCCCAATATGTTGCGAACCTCGACATCACATGATGAGGGAGTGGAGCGTCTTTGGTCTATTTCTTTACAAGAATTTGTTAAAAATGATAAAGGAGAGTTAGTAGCATTGCTTATTGGTGACATCGTTTACAACATGAAAGATGGGAAAATGGAGCAAGAAGTAATT